>DATBNI010000249.1:0-8203 GCA_036554425.1 Psychromonas sp. | reverse complement strand
GAACCATTATCTTTGACACGGATACATTTTGCGCCGCCCTTTTCTATATCGATCTCAATTTTTGTCGCCCCGGCATCCAAGCTGTTTTCAATCAGCTCTTTCACCACGGAAGCAGGACGTTCAACGACCTCGCCCGCAGCGATTTGGTTAGCCAGGCGAGCAGGTAATATTTGAATAGACATTACAAGGGGTATCCGAAAACGATTAACTAACAGGGATGGTTAAAACTTGACCAACCCTAAGTAAAGTTGAACTGAGTTTATTAAATTCTTTGATCAGATCACTGGTTGTACCGTAACGACTGGCAATCACCGAAAGTGACTCACCACTGCGCACTTTATGCTCTTTTATGACATAACCCGCTGCTGGTACTTTAAGCTTTTGGCCAATAAAAACAGTGCTGGAACTCAGCCCGTTATGCGCTTTTAATCGTGAGCTTGTGGTATCGTAACGCTGCGCGATCACAGATAGCGACTCTCCCGATTTAACCTTATGTACCCGCTCGACTACAGGTATAGAGGCTACATAATCTGCACTTGGAATTTGCAGAAGCTGACCTATCAATAATGAACTTGAGTTAAGCTTATTATAGGCTTTTAAATTATCTGAACTGATGCTGTAACGATCAGCAACAACCGACAGGGACTCGCCGCTGGTAACCTTATGCGAACTTGGCCTAACCGGTATTGCCTTCTGAGCAGGCCCGGTTGTATTATTCCCCGGTATCTTTATCTTTTGCCCGATCGCAAGTGTCATGGAAGACAAGTTATTAAAGGTTTTAAGGGTTTCAGTCGTCGTCCCGTATTGATCCGCAATCACAGATAACGACTCGCCACGGCTTACCCTATGAATACTCTCTGCTCTGGCATTTGCAACAACAGGCGTGTCAACATAAGATCCCGGAATTTTAATTTTTTGCCCTACCCGCAAGGAGGTTGAGCTAAGATGATTAAAGTCTTTAAGGGTTTGCGTTGCTGTGCCGTATTGGGCCGCAATCACGGACAACGACTCGCCACGGGTCACCTTATGAACACTCTCTGCTCTGGCATTAGCAGCAACAGGGATTTCAACATAATCACCCGGAATTTTAATTTTTTGTCCCACCTGCAATGAGGTTGAGCGAAGATGATTAAAGTCTTTAAGGGTTTGCATTGCTAAGCCGTATTGGGCCGCAATCACTGACAATGACTGGCCACTGGTCACCTGGTGAACACGCGCCGGTTGCCGGGTGCGAACAAACTGCTTAGGCGGCTCCGGGGTGACTGCCAAGTGGTAATTGGGCGGTATATTTAAGACCTGATCAACGTGCAGAGAACTTGATCTTAAATGATTATATTCCTTTAAGCTGCTCAGGCTTACGCTATAACGTTCAGACAGTACAGATAAGGATTCGCCACTGCGGACCGTATGTTTGATAACACGTTTTTTTTGTGCAAATAAAGTGTTTTGCGGAGGAGATTGAGCGAAATGTTTATAAATTCCGTTGAAGATAGCATCGGTAATTTTGTTTTGATGCTCAGCTTGATTTAACAACCTCTCTTCAGTGCGGTTAGTAATAAAACCGGCTTCCACTAAGATGGAAGGAATATCAGGGGACTTTAACACGGCGAGACTCGCATGAACCGGAGCCGCCTGATGCAAAGGTGTCACCTTTTTTAATTCCTGTACAACCCGGTAGCCCACCTTAAAACCGACCGCCATGGAGTTACCCATGGACATATCTAAAACCATTTTTTGCAGATAAGGCAGGTTGCTCGAACCCTGCATCATTTTACCCGCCCCCCCGATCAACTCGGAATGTGCCTCATTATTTTCCATCCAGCGGCCCTGCTCTGTGGTCGCTCTTCTTTTTGATAAGACTAAAACCGATGCGCCACGAGGCCGCGCAGAGGTGAATCCATCGGCATGAATTGATACCAGAAAATCAGCTTCACCTTTACGCGCAATGGCCGTACGTTGATGCAAACCGACAAAATAATCCCCTTCACGAATTAAAAAAGCGCTCATCCCAACTTGATGATTAATTTTTCTCAGTAAGCGTTTGGCGATCTGCAGAGTGATTTTTTTTTCATAACTATATCGGCCTAAGGCACCAGGATCATCACCGCCATGTCCGGCATCAATCGCAATAATAATATCGCGCCCCTGGGGTTGTTGTGTTTTTGGTTTTATTACTCGGGCAGTACTTAGTTCATTATGCGGTAAGTCAACAACCAGACGGTGGCCATAGGGTTTTGCTTTCGGCAAGACGAATATTTTTGCCTGACTGGCTTTATTCAAATCGACCACGACCCGATAGCTGTTTTTCGATCTGCTGGCACTTTCGCGAAGATTATTAACCAATGGGCCTTTATGCTTAATCTTGGTTAAATTAACCGCCGTTGACGTTGACTCCAGATCGATAACCAGCCGATCCGGGTGTTTTAAATAATGCGTTTTATAGCTGGGTTTATGTGAAAATTCTAAAACAACACGGGTATTATCCGGTGACGGCCAGGTACGTACCGCTTTTAATTGGTTTGTTTGAGCTGCAGTTGCGCTTGAAATAGTTAACATACCCTGCATAAACAGGGCAAACAAAAAAACAAAGCGTCTAAAAAGTGGTGTTGTTAATTTCATAGTTTATTTAAAACCCGCTGTCCAACTTCTGTATTAGCCCGTAACTCGACGACTCTTTGCTGATCCACATAGCGTAATGTTAAATCGATATCAGGAAGAGGCAAAACCCCCTCGCCACGCTCAGGCCATTCAACTAAACAATGGCTTGTTGCGGTGAAATAATCACGGATCCCCATAAATTCCAACTCTTCGGGATCGCCCAAGCGGTATAAATCAAAATGGTACACTTGCCAGTCCGCCAGTTCATAGGGTTCAACTAAGGTATAAGTCGGGCTTTTTACATTCCCTATATGCCCTAATCCTTGGATAAAACCGCGTGTTAAGGTGGTTTTCCCCGCCCCCAAATCGCCGTGCAAATAAATACAGACTGGTTGTTCACAAGCGGCGCTTAAACGCCCGCCGAAAGCAACTGTCTGCTCGGCATCGACTAATGCTTCTTTAAAAAAATTTAAGATCATGGATTAACTAACTTCCTAATATAAGAGAACAGATCACTGGCTAATAATCCACGCTCGCCTTTCTGCGCAGCCAGATCAGCAGCATCCCCATGGATACAGACCGCAAGCCTTGCAGCATCAAGCGAATTTAAACCTTGTGCTAATAGAGCGCCTATAATACCAGAAAGCACGTCCCCCATGCCACCACTTGCCATACCGGGATTGCCTACATTTGCCACAAAGATTTGCTTTTCATCACAAATCAGGGTCCCGGCCCCCTTTAAAATCACAATTCCGCCATAAAGGGATTGTAAACTGCGTACGGCACTAAAACGATCCCTTTCAACTTTTGCAACAGAAATGCCTAATAATTTGGCCGCTTCACCTGGGTGAGGCGTTAAAATCCAATTATTTTTATAAACAGGCTTAGCCGCTAATAAGGTTAATGCATCGGCGTCTATCACGCAGTTCAACTCACAGCTTTTTACCCTGTCGAATAAACCCTGTGCCCAACCGTCTAACCCCAGTCCGGGGCCGATCACCAGCGTACTGGGCCAATCGCCAAACAGACTCTGCTGTTCTGCACCTTCAGAAAAAGAGTGAAGCATCAGTTCCGGACGCCCGGCAATCACCGCGCCTTGGTTATCGAACCGGGTAAGCACTTTAACTAATCCCGATCCGCTGCGCAGTGCAGACTCAGCCGCTAAACGCACCGCACCGGGCATACCGAGATTACCGCCTATGATTAAGGTTTTACCAAATTGGCCTTTATGGCTGCTGCGCTGACGCTTTTTTAATAAATGAGTAAGATCTTGATAAGTCACTCTGGTGCTATCACTGACCGCCAAATCTGTAAACTGCTCGAAAATGCCTAATCCTGAAAAATAAATTTGTCCGCAATGGTCCACAGCCGCGCCGGTAAATAACCCCTGCTTTAAACCCACAAAGGTAACAGTTGCCTGTGCTTTGATCGCTGCATCATGTATTGCGCCGCTATCGGCATTAAGGCCCGATGGAATATCAAGGCTCAAAACGCTTTTACCGGCCTGGTTTATTTTATCAATTAAAGATTTAAATTCCGGCCGCAGGCTGCCCGAGAGCCCTGTCCCCAGTAGCGCATCAACAATGACATCCGCACCGGCAATATTGGCCTGTTCAATTTTATCTATTTTACCCTGCACTTTTTGCCATGCATTTTTGGCCCGCTTCGCATCATCAGACAAATTGGCCGGATCGCCAATCTGGCAAAGCTGCACATCCAGCCCTGCATTTTTAGCCATGCAGGCAAAAATGTAACCATCGCCGCCATTATTGCCATGACCCGTAAATACCAGGACTTTCCCGGCATCCGGAAAACGCGCTTTAAAAACCTGATAACAAGCCAACCCGGCGGCTTTCATCAGATCATAAAGGGTCAGACCGGCTAATTCTGCAGCAGCGCCTTCGAATTCTTTGATCTGCTCAGCACTATATAAAGAATGTGGTAAACTGCCGGCAGTTTTTATCTGATCGTTAAGCATATTGATCACCCTTAAAGAGTTAAGTATTAAAATGATAAATCAAAAAAATTTAAATGCCCCCGCTAAAGCAATCGATTTGTCAAGTTTATCTGAAAATATCAAATTGTGGGGTAAAGCGCTCGGTTTCCAGAAAGTGGGCATCTCAGATATTGATCTAAAACAGCAGGAAAGTAAATTACAGTCGTGGTTAGATAACAATTACCACGGCGAAATGGAGTATATGAGCAAGCACGGCATGAAACGTGCGCGTCCTGATGAACTGCTGCCCGGCACCTTAGCGGTTATTTCCGTGCGCATGGATTATTTACCGGAAAATGCCCAATTTGCCAGTACCTTAAAAAATAAAAACAGCGCTTATATCAGTCGTTATGCGCTTGGTCGGGATTACCATAAAGTGGTCCGCAAAAAACTTAAACAGCTGGCGCAAAAAATTGAATTTGAAGTCGGGCAACTGGGTTACCGCCCTTTTGTGGACAGCGCGCCAATATTGGAACGTCCCCTCGCTGAGAAAGCCGGGCTGGGCTGGGTTGGCAAACACTCACTTTTAATTGATGCCAAGGCCGGTTCGTGGTTTTTTATTGGCGAACTGCTGGTCGATTTACCCTTAGTGGTTGATAAACCCGTGGAAAACAAATGCGGACAATGCGTTGCCTGTTTAAAAATCTGCCCGACACAGGCGATTGTTGCGCCCTATGTGGTCGATGGCCGCCGCTGTATTTCCTACCTGACCATTGAACTGCAGGGCCCCATTCCGGTTGAATTTCGCAAAGCCATTGGTAACCGCATCTACGGTTGTGATGATTGCCAGCTGATTTGTCCCTGGAACCGTTTTGCCAGTACCACAGAGGAAAGTGATTACCAGATTCGTCAGCAGCTGCAAAACAGATCCTTATTGGACTTATTTAATTGGACTGAAGAAGAGTTTTTATCCTATAGCGAAGGTTCCCCCATTCGCCGTATTGGTTATCAGCGCTGGTTACGTAATATAAGTGTTGCCTTGGGTAATGCGCCCACCAGTGAGGCAATAGTAGGCGCCTTAAAAAATAAACTCGCAGAAACTCAATCTGAGATGTTAAATGAGCATCTGCAATGGGCACTAAAGCAACACCAAAATCAAATACCTGTGTTTAATGAGCGCCTTAAACAACGCTTAATCAAGGCCGTCGAGAAAGGTTTGCCCAGAGATGCGTGATGATTAGGGGCCAATGTTAAAAAAATACTGCCTAAGTTAACGCGTTAGCGTGCTTCTTCTTGACAGAAACATCATTTTCGAAAAAAATTGCAAATAACTATCACAATAAAATTGGAGACGTTATGATCTATGTACTTTTCCGCTGGGACCTGAAAGCCGGCTGCGAGAAATCTTTTAAAGAGGGTTGGACAGAAATAATTCATCGCAATATCGAAAAACATGGCGCGCTCGGGTCGCGTTTGCATAAAACCAAAGAAAATCAATGGATATCTTATAGCAAGTGGCTTAGCGAAGCGCATTTTAATCGCGCCCAAAATTTACGTGATCAACACGAACAGGCCCGTGTTAAAATGGTCAATGCAATCACTAAAACCTATCCACCTATAGTAATGGTACCGGTGTTAGATAATATTGTAGTCACTGATCCCGCGCAGCCTCAGTCACACTTATAACTTACACAGTCAAGTGGTGAGGCGATACGAAAGAATATTCACCAACTAAATTTTTGACCATCAACAGGATACCTAAAATGAGTAACGTGCTAGACACAAAGCAGATTCAAACAATTCAGCAATATGATGCGCAGCAGCGTTACAACTATTTACTCAAAGAGGTCATTAATAATGGGCAAATTTGGTTACTGGTTGATCAACATGGTTGCGTGATGCTTAATACCGAAGAAGAAGACTGCGTACCGGTTTGGCCAAATCAAGAGTTCGCTCAAGCCTGGGCAACCGAAGAGTGGTCACACTGTAAGCCGGAATCTATCTCTCTGGCAAAATGGCATAACCGTTGGACCCATGGTTTAGAAGGGGATGAACTCGCTATTGTGGTTTTCCCAGATCAAAATAATGAAGGATTGATCTTTTACCCCGACGAATTTGATTATGAACTGCAGCAGCAGGCGAAAAAAATAGCCAATAAAAAACGGAATTAGCCTCACCTTTATAGGAAACCCGCCATCCGAGCAGGTTTCTTATACCAATTCCACTAATTAGATGGTCTATTTAGGCGCAAGAAAAATGCATGAAAGCAAGGCATTGATTGCAGTAACTAGTTGCTCTAATTATAAAATCAATAACAAAGCTAGCATGTATTTAAATCAGCATAAATGAGCAGAAAATTAATGGATTTGGTATCTTATCTAAATATCAATCAAAAGCAGCTCACAATCACTTAAGGCTTTAATCTTAATTTCTTTAATGTCAGTCACCTCCGCCCCATCCCCCTGGTTAAGTTTGACCTTCTGATCGCCAGCCAAAGTGCTGATTTCATACTCTCCCTGAGAGGCTAACAGGTAAGCTTGTCCCCCGATCAGATGTTTAATTTCACTGCCCTGTTTTAACCGCCCGCCAAAGATGCGCGCTTTTTGATGAATAAATAATGCCGAATTTTTATCCTGATCAAAACCTGACACCAGTAAAGGTAAATCTTGACTGACCGCTTTAACCGGAAACTGCTGCGTTTCCCAGCGCGGCGCCACATTCAACTGATCCGTCTGAATCCAAATCTGATACAGTGTTAACGGCTCTCTGCTTAAATTATATTCAGAATGCACTATGCCCGTTCCGGCGCTCATTACTTGAATTTCACCCGCTTTAGTGACCCCCTGATTACCAACACTGTCCCGGTGGGTAATAGCGCCACTGCGGATATAACTGATAATTTCCATGTTCTTATGGGGATGCGGATCAAAACCGTAACCCGACTGGACAGTATCGTCATTAACCACACGAAGCTTGCCAAACCCCATACGCTTGGGGTTGTAATAATCGGCAAAACTAAAATGGAATCGGCTTTGTAACCAGCCATGCTCACCGACACCAAGATCGTCATAACGAATAGGTTTAATCATAATTCCTCCTGCCTTTATAAATGTTGGCGGTGATGGGGAGCGTCAAAATTCAATACAGGCCCTAAGGGCACAATTCGGCTTGGGTTAATACTGCTATGGCTGTAATAATAATGTCTTTTAATCTGCTCGATATTAACCGTTTGTGATACACCCTTTATTTGATACAACTCCCGCAGGTAACCACTGATATGTTCAAACTCACTGAGTTTTTGGCGATTACATTTAAAATGGCCATGGTATACCGCATCAAAACGCACCAGAGTAGTAAACAGACGCCAATCGGCTTCAGTGATTTGCTCTCCCACTAAATAACGCTGTGTTGCCAGATGATTTTCCAACCAGTCTAATTCGCTGAACAGTTCCCCGTAGGCTTGTTCATAGGCCGTCTGGGTTGTGGCAAAACCAGCACGGTAGACACCATTGTTGATATTATTATAAATACGCTCATTAACAGCATCGATTTCGCTGCGGATCGGCGGCGGATAATAATCCGCTTGATTAGCAGTTAACACATTGAAGGCGCTGTTGAAAATACGGATAATGTCACTCGATTCATTGTTCACTATAGTCCGGGTTTTTA
>DATBNI010000209.1:0-1642 GCA_036554425.1 Psychromonas sp. | reverse complement strand
CTAGGCGATTTAGTGGAGAATGACCAATGAGAAAAGCTAAACTACCAAAATTGCTATTAAGCCTAGAAGAAAAGCAAATGAATTTTTTGCAGGCCCAGCGAGAAATTACAGGGATCAGCAAAAGCGCACAAATCAGAATGTTGATTGTTAAAGAAATGAGCAAAACAAAGGAGAAAAAACAAAATGGCTAAAGGTATCAATAAAGCGATAATTATCGGAAACCTTGGAGATGATCCAGAGGTTCGATACATGCCTAACGGCGACGCAGTTGCAAACTTGAGTGTTGCCACTAGCGAAAGCTGGAAGGATCAACAAGGCAAGCCACAAGAGCGAACAGAGTGGCACAAGGTAACAATGTATAGAAAGCTTGCTGAAATTGCAGGCCAGTACTTAAGAAAAGGAGCTCAGGTTTACATTGAAGGCAAAATGCAGACGCGCAAATGGCAGGATCAGCAAGGTAATGATCGCTACACTACAGAAGTAATAGCGGACAAACTGCAGATGCTTGGCGGGGGTAACTCAAGTAACCAGGATAAGCCCAGCAGAGCGCCACAAGGAAGCCAACAACCGCAAAACACATCCGGTTACAATCAGCAGCAGCCGGACCCAAGGCAATCGCAAAGAAAGGCACCAATGCAAGAACCCGACTTTAATTATGACGATGACATACCTTTTTGAGGAATACCTGAGGTATAAAAAAGCCCGCAATTAAGCGGGCTTCAACCTAAAAATCAAGAGGGTAAGCTTTTTTCTAGGGGAATTTGAATATATCAATATCCGCAATAAATAACAACAATCTTTTTAAAGCCGCGCAATTCTACGCAATCCTATTTAAAAAGCCCATATTATTAATATTTATCTTTAAGTTAAATTGCATTTATGTATAATAAACACTCAATAAATATTTAAGGCATAAAAAAATGAATGAATTAACAATAAACAATACTGAAATAACAACTGACGAGCATGGCCGATTTTCATTGAATGATTTGCATAATGCAGCCGGTGGTAAAATTAAAGATAAACCAGCTAAGTTTTATAGAAGCCATAGTTTTAAAAAAGTTGTTCAAATTTTAAAGGCCCAGAAACGGACCTTTGAACCAATTGTGACAAAGCGCGGAAGATATAACGGCGGTACTTGGGTATGTAAGGAGTTGGTTTATAAGTATGCAATGTGGGTTGATGCTGAGTTTGAAGTAAAAGTAATTCAAACATTTGATTCATTAAAGAACATAATTGACGCACCAAGCGCAATGACTGCCCTCAATGAGCTAACAAGGAAGATTGAAAGCGATGCAAATGTTGCCAGCTTTTGCGGCAAAGAATTAGCGAAGTACAAAAAGATAAAAAAACAAAACGAATCGAAGCTAATCAGCGAGTTTAATAATATTCAGCTTTGCTTGTTTAGTAAAAAGGCTTAGAGCTATGATTTTATGCAAAAAGTATTTTATTGAAAAAGGGGGCTCAAATGGATGGTAAAAATTCATTTATTTTGCATGTCGATAGCTTATCAATATTGGATGATTTAACCGACGAGCAAGCCGGTAAACTAATAAAATCGATGCTTAGTTATTACAGAAATGAAAGCCTTAATGATTTAGACCAGTTAACAAAAATCGCATTAAAGCCATTTTTAAATCAG
>DATBNI010000207.1:0-6721 GCA_036554425.1 Psychromonas sp. | reverse complement strand
TTAGGCGCAGATAAAGATCTTGCTGAAAGTGTGATTGCTTATTTTGAAGCGGCAACAGGTGCAGACGTACAGTATGCAGGCTCGGATTCTTTTGAACAACAAATCGTGATTGATGTGCAGGCCGGCAGCGCACCTAATATTGCCATTTTCCCGCAACCGGGTTTGGCGGCTGACCTTGCTTCTAAGGGATTTTTATCACCACTCAGTGCTGATACCGAAAAATGGGTGAAAGAAAATTATGCTGCCGGATCTTCCTGGGTGGATCTTGGTACTTTTACCGATAAAAAAGGCAACAAAAATTTATTTGGTTTCTTCTATAAAGTTGATTTGAAATCACTGGTTTGGTTTGTCCCTGAAAATTTTGAAGATTCAGGCTATCAAGTACCGCAAAGTATGGAAGAGTTAAAAGACTTAACCAAACAGATTGTTGCCGATGGCGGAACACCTTGGTGTATTGGGCTGGGAAGTGGTGCTGCAACGGGCTGGCCAGCAACCGATTGGGTTGAAGATTTAATGTTAAGAACGCAGTCACACTTTCAGCAAGATCTTTATCTGCGCCTAACCACGGGCCTTTAATCGTCAGTTTTTGTCCTTTTAAGTCAACGTCCTTTTTAAACTTTTCATAACTTGCCCAGTTAAAGGTCTTGTCTTTGCCTGGTTGAAACTTCAAATCAGCCGCAAAAGCTGATGAAGAGGTCAGAATTGCCAGTGCAATAGCGCTACTAAGTATCTTATTTTTCATCTTTATTTAACTCCGTTTTCAACAAAAAGGAACATTCACTAAATCATTTAAGATAGAAACTATCAGGCGCTAATAATAGACAAAGATGTTAATAAATATCGTTAATTGTATAAAGATTGTGCGCAAAATCGCTTTTTTGTACAAATTACACACCAACTTGGTGACAATCCTCACTTAAATTATAAATTTAGGTTTATGATATATGAACAATTTACTAAAACGATTTAGAATGGATGCTTATATAAGGGGCGTCGACATGAAAATGCCACAAAAACACACATTAAAAAATATTTCCCAGCAACTTAGCGTCTCTCCGGCGACCATCTCTAACGCTTTTAATAAACCGGCTCAACTGTCAAAGTCGCTGCGCAATAAAATATTAAAATATTGTGAGGAGATAGGTTATTTAGGTCCAAGTATGGCCGCTAGAAGCCTGCGCACGGGTAAAACCGGAGTCTATGGCATTGTATTATCCGACGACCTCTCTGAGTCATTAATGAACCCGGTGGCCAATCAATTTTTAAGCGCCGTTGCCGAGGTGTTTGATAAACAGCATGTTAATATGCTGCTGCTCGCCTCGGATACAGAGCGTTATATGGTTAATCAAATTGATAGTCTGGCAGATGCTTTTATTGTTTACGGCCAACCAAAAAACAGTAAAATATTAGTCCGCCTTGAGTTACAAAATAAACCCATTATCACGGTGGATTTTAAATATAAAAACTATCCGTCCATTAATATTAATAACCATGAAGCGGCCTATTCGATAGCGAAATATGCTATTGATCATGCCCAGGTTAGCACTATTAATCCGGTTATTTTAGGGTTACATCTTACCCCGAACAGCGATTCCCAATCAATTCGCGATCAGCAATTGTTCTCACCTACAGAGTCGATCAGCCGCTGTCGATTAGAAGGTTATAAAGAGGCATTAAATGAAGCCAATATTAGCATTGAAAATGATGCTATCTGGCAAATCGAGCCCTATGATGAGCGCATGATCCAAACTATTATTCGCGGCATACTAACGGCCTCTGAACCCATCAATTTACTGCTCTGCATGAGTGATAAAATTGCCATTGCCGCTTTAAAGGTCGCCACTGAGCTTAATATTGCAGTGCCCGGTGAATTACAGATTGTCGGCTTTGACGGTATAACCAGTGCACTTGAGCAGGGGATCACTACGGTAGGCCAACCTATTAAAGAAAAGGGCAACATTGCCGCACAGGTCTGTCTCGGCATTCGCAAAAGCGAATCTGTTACCCTGCTGACTAACTTAATCATCAATCAAAGTGCATAGCGATACATCCAATCATTTTATCCAATGACGCATCAATATAAGGAACAAAGATATGAAGGGCGCAATAACAAAAAAATGGTGGCATAACTGCGTGGTCTACCAAATTTATCCACGCAGTTTTAATGACAGCAGCGGTGATGGTCTGGGGGATATCCAAGGCATTATCGATAAACTGGATCATATCCAAGCATTGGGTGCCAATATTATCTGGTTAAGCCCGGTGAATCAGTCACCGATGGATGATAACGGCTATGATATTTCCGATTATTATCAAATAGCCCCGGAATACGGCACTATGGCCGACATGGAATTACTGATTGCCGAAGCTAAAAAACGCGACATTAAGATCTTAATGGATCTGGTGGTCAATCATACTTCCGACGAACACCCTTGGTTTATTGAATCTAAAAGCAGTTTAAATAACCCTAAACGGAACTGGTATATTTGGAAGAATCCCAAGCCCGACGGCAGTGAGCCCAATAACTGGGAATCTTTTTTTACCCCGAAAGCCTGGGAATTAGATCCTGCCAGCAAGCAATACTATTTACACCTGTTTAGTAAAAAACAGCCCGATTTAAACTGGGCAAACCCGGAGGTGCGTGCGGCAATCCATGATGTTTTACATTTTTGGCTAAAAAAAGGCATTGGCGGCTTCCGCATGGATGTTATCAATATGATTGGCAAACCCTCCGACTTTCCCGATGCCACCATCTTTGATGAAGGGGTCGCAGGCTGGGAGCATTGGGCAAATAACCTCTTGTGCCATCAATATCTGCGTGAAATAGATCAAAAAGTCTTGTCCCACTACGATGTAATGACGGTTGGAGAAACGCCCTTTACCACCACGCTGGATGGTCGTTACTTCTCGCACCCGGACCGCCATGAAGTGAGCATGATTTTCCATTTTGAACATATGAGCATAGACAGGGAAGAGCACAATGCCGTTAAGCGTGATTTTGATTTGCTGCAGTTTAAAGAGATCATGAGCCGCTGGCAAAACGATCTCTACCAAAAAGGCTGGAACAGTTTGTATTGGAGCAATCACGATCAGCCGCGCGCAGTCTCCCGTTTTGGCTGTGATAGCAGAGAATATCGCATTATCAGTGCGAAAATGCTCGGTACCGTCACCCATATGATGAGCGGTACGCCCTATGTCTATCAAGGTGAAGAGATTGGCATGACCAATAAAACCTTTACCGATATCAGTCAGTTTGATGATCTGATGGCAAAATTTCATTATCAGAAAATATTAGCCAGTGGTCGTACGCCGCAGCAGGCCCTCGATTTTCTTAACTATTTTTCACGTGATCATGCACGCTTACCGATCCAGTGGGATAACAGCCCGAATGCGGGCTTTACCACGGGGACCCCCTGGCTGTCCCTCAATAATAACCAAGATGAGGTCAATGCGCAGGATGCAAGGCAGGATGAAAACTCTATCTTCCATTACTATCGGAAACTGATCGAATTAAGAAAATCAGCAGAATATGGTGAGGTGATCACCTATGGCCGATATCAGATTTTGGATAAAGATGACAGTGAGGTGTACGCTTATTTGCGTATCTTTGATGGTCAAAAATTATTAATTATTGCTAATTTTACCAAAAAATCGTTAATCAGAAGTTACCAGGGTGAAATTGATAAGGTGATATTAAATAATTACCCCGATCAGCCAGTGCGCCTTGATAAGATAAAACTATTTCCTTATCAAGCTGTTGTTATCGCGCTTGCTGAATAAGGTTTATTTATGCGCATGGGCAAATAACCTGAAAAAGTTAGCTGTTGTCGCGGCAGCTAGCTCTTCTAACGTCACGCCTTTTAAGTTGGCCACAAATTTAGCAACATCACGCGTATAAGCAGGCTCATTTTCCTGCCCGCGATGCGGAACAGGCGCTAAATAGGGGGCATCAGTTTCAACCAAGATTCGCTCTAATGGGATTTCTTTAATAACAGCTTGCAACTCCTTGGCGTTTTTAAAGGTAACAATCCCGGAAACCGAAATATAAAAGCCCATCTCCATTGCCGCTTGAGCCATTTCTAAGGATTCAGTAAAACAATGCAGCACACCGCCAACCTGCTCGGCTCCCTCGCTACGCAGAATTTCCAAGGTGGCTTCACGCGCATCACGGGTATGGACTATCAGCGGTTTGTTCACTATTTTTGCGACACGAATCTGGCTTCTAAAAGAAGCTTCCTGTTCTGCTTTATTTTCTGGCGAATAGAAAAAATCCAAGCCCATTTCACCGATCGCAACGACTTTGTCATGCCGTGCATATTCAAGTAACAGCGACTCATTCACCGCTTCATCCTGATATAGCGGGTGCACACCACAGGAGCTGAATATCTCCTTAAATGGCGCGATTAATTCAGCCATTGCCGGGTAATCTTTTAAGGTCACGCAGACACTTAACAGGTGGTCTATACCCTGTTGTTTGGCTTTATGAACAACGTCAGATAAGTCTTTATGCTTATTTTTGTAATCTAAACGATCCAGATGACAGTGGGAATCTACTAACATTTTATATCCTTAATTTACTTATTCTGTAAAAGCCGTTCGTGGTGTTATGCCAAGTTATTTACGCAGGAGTCAAGCACAAAGCAACGGCTTGTTCATTAACGACGAGGATTAAACAGCAAAGTTAAAATCACTTAAATTCATTTTTTATTCTGATTAACAGCGCATTAATCAAAAGTTCTTTTTTTAATGCCGAATGCTCAACTAACAGAAAGCGAGTTTGCAATAATTCGGCGCATAAAAAACGTAAACTTTTTAAGCTTATCTTATTTTTCCAAAGCTGTAATTGCGGATAGGCAAATCCATACACAGCGTCGCTTTGTAACTCTGTTTCACGGCCCACAATACAATCGGCTAATTTTAACTTGTGCAAATCATGTAAAAGATAAAAAAGTAATAATAAACGTTGCTCCGCTTGTTCCGCTAGAAATACACCAAAGGTAAATAACGTTTCCGGATTACTGAGTAAATAAAACAAACCTTCTACACAAGCTCGGCGTTGATCATCCCCCGTTTCTGCCTGAATGCTCTGCAGGTAACTTAATAACGCAAAAGGACTATTTTGATAGAGGCGCAGCAAACCTTTATCCTGAATATTATAACCCTGCGCACTCAGCCAAGTGAACAACTGTGGATCTTCCGGCGTATGCAAATGGGTATGCTGAACACGGCTTAATAAAGTCGGCATAAGCTGATGATGACTGCGCGCAAGCAAAATCAGGTAACTGTTACCCTGCGGCTCTTCTAAGGTTTTGAGTAATGCATTGGCTGCTGCCGTGGTTAATAAGTTGGCATTGTTAATAATAACCACCTTATTATCCCCTAAATGGGGACGCTCATTAAGCTTAGCGATTAAGTTTCTTACCTGTTCAATACCAATAGATTTAGTTGCTTCATTTTGTAAAAGATGAAAATCTAAATGATTTTTAGCCTCAAAAAGCGCACAGGAATGGCACTGTCCGCAGGCCGCTGCTTGTTTATTGGAGCATAAAAGGTACTTGGCAAGGCGCTTTCCAAGTTCGAATTTTCCGACGCCCGCACAACCTGTAAACAATAAACCATGGGCAAATCGCCCCGCCTGAAAAGTGTTGGTTAATTGCTCAAAGACAGGTGTTAACCAGGGAGTCACGACGGACTCGCAGCTCTTTTTTAAGGTCATATCAAGCAAGACTCATTAACCATTTATCTAAGGCCACAAAGATAGCTTTTTCAACTGACGGCGGGGATGCACTGGCATCAATGGTGATTGCATTTTTATCTTTTGCCACTAAGGACAGGAAAACTGCTCGGGTACGATTAAAAAAATCAATCGCTTGCCGCTCAATGCGATCTAACTCTCCACGCCCTCTTGCCCTGGTTAAACCAAGTGCGGGATCAATATCCAGATAAAGTGTTAAGTCCGCCTTAAAGTCGCCTAATGCGACCTTTTTTATTACTTCAATAAGGGCTAAATCAATACCTCGCCCGCCACCTTGATAAGCTAAGGAGGAATAGTTATGGCGATCACCCACAACGACTTTTCCCGCAACCAATGCCGGTTTAATAATATGCTCAACCAGCTGCACACGGGCCGCATACATGAGTAATAATTCCGCTTTATCATCTAATTTTTCGCCAGCGATTTCCATTTTAACTATATCGCGCATTTTTTCAGCTAATGCGGTGCCACCGGGCTCGCGAGTATAAACAACATTATCGGTTGCTATATTCTGCTTGAATAACCACTTGGCAATATAAGAGACAGCCGTACTTTTCCCTGCTCCCTCCAGGCCTTCTATGACAATAAATTTACTCACTAATTTTTCTGCAGCTGAATTTTGCGAAACCGACATATTGTTATTTTCCTAAAATATATTTTTGCACCGCATTATTATGCTCTCTAAGACTCTTAGAGAAATAAGAGGTGCCATCCCCTTTGCTCACGAAGTACAAGTATTTTGTTGTCGACGGATGCAATGTGGCGTATAAAGCGGCTTCGCTTGGCATAGCTATAGGTGTGGGCGGCAAACCATCAATGCGGTAGGTGTTATAAGCCGTATCCTCACGCAGATCTTTACTGCGGATTCGTCCAGCATAACGATCCCCCATACCATAAATAACCGTTGGATCGGTTTGCAAGCGCATACCAATGCGCATGCGGTTAACAAAAACCGAGGCTATTTTA
>DATBNI010000201.1:0-5798 GCA_036554425.1 Psychromonas sp. | reverse complement strand
AGGGGGTAGCGCTTCAGAAGGGGGCCGATTTGCAGCATGGCCGCGGTTTCTTTCACCCGGCGATCAATTTCAGACTCTGACATCTTGGCCAGACGCAAGGGCGAGGCGATGTTTCATGATACCGAACTGATTTAAATCCGTCGGTAATACGGTATTCACAATTAAAACAATGCCGCAAACCAGCATGATTGCCGCACTGTATTTTCCCGTTAATAGATAACGATTCATTGTCTTCCTTATAATTTGCCCTTTATTAAGACAAAATAGCTGAAAGCCCGGTTAAAATTCAATTATATTTTCTAAATAGATGAAGAAACCTTTAGTCATTACCTTTCCACTGCTAAAATCAGCGCAATTTAATTACCGACTGTTTATCAATTAGGGATAACTATGCGCACTACCAACTACTTACTTTCAACTCAAAAAGAAGCGCCAAGCGATGCGGTCATTGTCAGCCATCAGCTTATGTTACGTGCCGGCATGATCCGTAAATTAGCATCGGGTTTATATACCTGGTTACCGACGGGGTTACGGGTTTTACGTAAAGTTGAAACTATCGTGCGTGAAGAGATGGAACGAGCGGGCGGTGTTGAAGTATTAATGCCGGTTGTGCAGCCTGCGGATCTTTGGATGGAAACAGGCCGCTGGGATAAATACGGCGGTGAACTGTTACGTATTAAAGATCGCCATACGCGTGATTTCGTATTAGGCCCAACACACGAGGAAGTCATAACTGAGCTGGTTCGTAAAGAAGTAAGCAGTTACAAACAGCTGCCGCTTAACCTTTTCCAAATTCAGACAAAATTCCGCGATGAAACTCGTCCGCGTTTTGGGGTTATGCGTGCGCGCGAATTTACCATGAAAGATGCGTATTCTTTCCATATGGACCAGGCCTGTCTGGAAAAAACTTACCAGAATATGTTTGATGCTTATTGCCGTATCTTTGACCGTTTGGGCCTTGAATACCGCCCCGTTCTTGCCGATACCGGCAGTATTGGCGGCAGCGCATCGCATGAATTCCACGTACTTGCGCAAAGCGGTGAAGATGCCATCGTATTCTCAACCGAAAGTGATTACGCGGCGAACATTGAAAAAGCAGAAGCATTGCCTCTGGGCGGTGAACTTGCCGCCCCCACCGCTGAAATGGAACTGGTTGATACACCCAATGCAAAAACGATCGCCGAACTCGTTGCCGAACAAGGCATTAAAATTGAAAAAACCGTAAAAACTTTATTTGTTAAAGCGTCCGATCAGGTTGAAGCGGATCTGGTAGCCCTTATTATCCGTGGTGATCATGAACTTAATGAAATTAAGGCTGAGAAATTATCTGCTGTAGCCGCCCCGCTTGAGTTTGCCAGTGAAAGTGAAATCAGAGCATTGGTTAATGCAGGCCCGGGGTCACTGGGCCCAGTTTCTCTGCCTGTGCCCTTTATTGTTGACCGGTCCGTTGCGCTGATGAGTGATTTTAGCGCCGGGGCAAACATTGATAATAAACATTATTTCAACATTAACTGGGGTCGCGATGTAAAGCTCGGCCAAGTTGAAGATCTGCGTAATGTGGTTGAAGGTGATCCTAGCCCTTGCGGTAAAGGAACGCTGGCAATGGCACGGGGTATCGAAGTTGGACATATTTTCCAACTCGGTGATACTTATACTAAAGCCATGAATGCGGGCGTACTTAACCAGCAGGGTAAAAACCAGATACTGACCATGGGTTGTTACGGCATTGGCATTTCACGTATCGTCGCTGCCGCTATTGAGCAGAACAATGATAAAAACGGCATTATTTGGAACGATGCACTGGCACCTTTCTCGGTCGTGATTGTCCCGATGAACATGCATAAATCACATCGAGTGGCAGAGCTTGCTGAAAAATACTATGCAGAATTACAAGCGGCAGGTATCACAGTGTTATTTGACGATCGCAAAGAGCGCCCAGGTATTATGTTTGCGGATGCAGAGCTGATCGGCATTCCACATACCTTAGTGATTGGAGATCGCAGCTTGGATAATGGCGTGATTGAATATAAAGATCGTCTGTCGGGTGAAAAACAGGAAGTGGCTATTGATGAGGTTATTAACTTTATCCAAGCAAAACTGGCTTAATCATTTCCTTATTATCTAATTAAAGAAGCCGGTATTTTTATTCCGATCCTATCTTTGAAGATAACCTGAGTAATCTTGCAGATAAATCATCATCCTCAATCTTAGCTAAGATTGAGGATTTTTTCTAATTAAGACATGCATTATCAGATAATTGAAGCAGACCCAAAAACTAAAAATTATGTGTGAGTATGCTTCTACCAAAAAATAAAATAGCGCTGCTTTTTTAAAAAAGTGACAAAAACAGTTTTAATTTAAACCGCCAAGGGTATTATCTAATTTGATGCTTTGCGCATAATAGTATGCGCCCTATTGATAACCACCCTAAGGTCACGGATAAAAGATGAAAAAAGCTTCTCGACTAAGTTTACTGTTACCTTTTTTATTTTTACTTTCTAGCGCATTGACCTCCGCGGAAAATCACATGGCTAATAATCCCTACGGTTTAACCACCGAAGCAGAACTGAGTGATACTTTTAACAGTAAAATAAACGCATTTTGGGAAAAAAATGCAATATCAGGCTCTTTACAAGGCATTGGTAATAAAAGACTGCATACTATTAGTATTAAAACAGGTAGTGCTAACGCGATTGTGATTAGCCAGGGTCGCAACGAGAGTGTATTAAAGTACAAGGAACTGGCTTTTGATCTTAACCGCCAGGGTTATGATCTCTATTTAATTGACCATAGAGGGCAAGGCTTTTCAGAACGCTTAGGCGGAGATCGATATCGCGGGCATGTTGTTCATTTTCAGGATTATGTTGATGACCTTAACCGTTATATTTTATCCTTAGATTTAGCAAATAATTACCAGCATAATTATCTATTATCACACTCAATGGGCGGCACTATCAGTGCGCTATACCTCGAACAATATGACCACCCATTTCAGGCAAGCGTCTTATTCAGCCCCATGATGTCAATCAATTTAGGCAGTATACCCCCTGTTGTTGCCAAACTATTAACCTCCAGCGGTGCCGAAGTGTGCAGCTGGTTTAGTGAGCAAGCCTGTTATGTTTTTGGTGGCGAAGAATATAAACGCAAAGCATTCGTTGGTAATGACTTAACAGCCAGCAAAGTTCGTTTTAATGCATCACAAAAGACTTTTAGCGCATTTCCGGAAACACAACTTGGCGATGCGAGTATGCGCTGGGTTGCCCAAAGCCTTAGCGCCACGGCGCAGGCGGTGGATAACGCCGATAAAATAAAGATTCCAATCCTAATATTGCAAGCTGGAGCCGATAAGGTTGTGACCGCTGCAGGCCAAAATCAATTTTTTAAAAATTTAACCCAGTGTAAAGCGAAACGTTTTGTAACTATACCTGATGCAAAACATGAGATATATTTAGAAAAAGATCAATTTCGATTAGCCGCTTTAAATGCAACACTTAAATTTTTAGAGGCATCACAACAGGATAAATTGCGATGTACAAAATAGCTATTTCAGATCTCGACGGCACCCTGCTGGGGCCGGATCATCGCATATCAGCAAAAACCAAAGAAACTATTCAACTCTGGGTACAAAGCGGCCGAAAATTTGTTATCGCAACAGGCAGGCACTATATTGAAGCGAAGCATTTGCAAGAATCCTTAAATATCCCAATTTATTTAATTACCTCAAATGGAGCTCGCATCCATAATAAAGAGGGGGAAATTATTCACCAGCAAAATCTGCCCAGTGAGATAGCACAAGGTATTTGTGATACTGCATTTGCAGACGAAGTGCAAATAAACCTGTTCACAGATCAAAACTGGTATGCTAACTATCCTCTGGCAGAGCTTGATGGAATGGGATTAGATGCAGGGTTTGACTGCATCAAAGCCGATCTGAGCAAACTTGATAAAAGTAATACTATTAAGATATTTTTCTATGGGGAAGCTGAATTATTACAACCAGTTTATGAATTATTAGCGGCCCGTTACGGTGATAAAATTAACCTTACTTTTTCTTTGACAAAGTGCCTGGAGGTGATGTGTGCCAATACCAATAAAGGTGAAGCCGTTAAAGTCGTGTTAAAAAGCAAAAATCTGGAAACTGCCGATGCAGTTGCCTTTGGCGATGGTATGAATGATATTGAAATGTTACTCGCGGTTGCTAAACCTGTCATAATGGCAAACGCTCAGCATGCGCTAAAAAATGCACTGCCGAATGTAGAAAAAACGCTTTCATCTAAAGAGCATGGTGTAGCGGTAATGATGGATAAATATTTAGCCTAATAGATTCCCCATAATACAAAGTAAATATTGAACCAAAAATGTTGATCTTTAATCGCCGCCATTGATCAAGCATTGAAATAAAAAGGCAACGACCTGTCGTGCTTGTGCCAATTTATGTACGCTTAACCCACAATGATGACTGAACTAAGGTTTTTTATGCGTTTATCAAGTTTCTTATTGTTAAGTAGTTCCCTGTTTTTTAATGCGGCTTGTGTTGCTCCGACTTCGGCCCCCTCACCTGCACCAAATAAAACTCCTGTCATCAAGGAAGATTTTTCAAAAATATTGGAGAGTAATTTCAGAGGCCATTTTAGCTTTGCTGATGGTAAAGGTTATTTCACAACTTGTGATTCCGGGCAAGATTTTCCAGTAATAGTTAATCCTGCATTAATTAATATTTATCAGCAAATCGCTCCGGCAAAACCCTCTCCTGTTTATATCGAATTTGTCGGTGAAATAACCTTTCCACCAATAAACTCTCCGCAATCAGATGCACTGATGCGCATAGACAGAGTCCACCATATGGCACGCCCTAAAGCTTCATTGCAATGTGCTAAAGCGACTAATGGTTTCTTATTTAAAGCTAAAGGTGAAGATCCCTATTGGCGCTTAAATATTGATCAAAATAAGCTGCTTTTTGCCACTCAAGCGGGCAATCGAGCTTATCAGATTCAACACTCAAACTTTAACACCACTCAAACAAATCATATTAAAACCAACAATAAACGGGGGGAGCGACTGAGCTTACGAATTCAGCCCGGTCACTGTTATAATTTAAAAATGAAAGAATATTGGGGCTTTACCGCCGCAGTTGACAGTGTTTGGGGCGAATTCAGCGGCTGTGGAGAACCCGGATGGCCGGTAGATTTTCGCGACGTTAGCGGTTATTACTTAAATATAACGCCCTCTAAAATAACCAATTTAACCCTCAATTCAGATTATAGTGTTGAATATAAAGAAAATATTGGAGAAGAAGCAATTACTAAAACAGGCTTCTGGAAAAGTAATTCTCCGGATCGTATTGTGGTGATGCTAATGCAACAAGGTAAGCAAAATATACGGGAAGAGCTTATTTTCAAACGTTCAGGTGTCACACTGAGCAGCACTCAACTTAACAAAAACAATATTATCACCAGGCTCTCCGGGGGCGAGGGGGTATTCAATAAAATGAACAGTAAAGAGATCAGCTCAAAAAACACCACAACCCGAATTGAGCGGGAATTCACTGTGCAGCATATTGACCCAAATTCAGACATTGATAAAACACTGCAAAAAGCGCTCAATCAATACTTTAAAATTCATCGCACCGATCCCAAAGCCACTAAATTCAGTTCAGTGAATTATGATCTCAACGGGGACGGTATTGAAGAGGCGATCGTGCTACTGGATTGGTGTTCAAAGAGGGGCTGTGAAATGCTCATTTTTGAACGTCAAGAAGATGAGTATCGTTTCTCGAGCCGCATATCTCAGATACAGGT
>DATBNI010000202.1:0-9587 GCA_036554425.1 Psychromonas sp. | reverse complement strand
TATTCATACAGCACACTTTTAGGCGGTGCCTACCTTGAAATAGGGCGAACTTATGCTGAAAAAGGAAGTAATGAAAATAACCAGGAAGAGCTGGCACTGGCGCAAAAATATTTGCAGAATGCGCGTTTTCATTTCAAGCTGTTAAATAAAGTACAGTTTCAAATAGAAAGTCTTTTACTGCTGGCAAAATTGAACATTTTCAACAATGATCCTGCTCTGGCGATTTTGCAGTTAGAAAAAGTCCTGCAACTGTCAGCACAAGATTACCCCTTCTTGCGTGCCCAAGCCTATGAAATGCTTGCATTAAGCTATGAAATAACCGGTTCTCCTCAGCTTGCTATTTTACATTTCAAAAACTTTCACGCTTTACAGAGTAAGATTAAAGAGAGCGCCTTTAGATTACAACAGTTGCAGATTAACGAACAACTGCAACTCCTTGAACAAGTGCAGCAGCAAAATAAATTAGAAACCCAAAATGCAGCATTACAGAAACAATCCAGTTTTTATAAAATATTAAGTTATACCGCAATCCTGCTGTTTATTGTGTCAGCCTTGATGCTTTTATCCAGATCAAAACGCTATCACAAATTGCGTCTGCTAGAGAAAAAAACACAACAACGACTTGCCTTTCACGGTCGCAGTAAACTGCCCAGGCAAAAAAATAATATTAATAACTTTAAAGCCATCTATAACGGCCCCCCTCTGTTTTATGCCTTAGTTAATGTGCCCTTTTTAACCCAGCTTAATGAGTTATATGGCGTCCGGTTAGCAGATGAAATAGAAGAAAAACTCGGAGATACATTAACAAAACACTTTGCGGACGGCGTTGAAATTTTTCATCTTCGAGATAACCAAATTTTATTCATCAGCAAGCAGACTCACTATTCAGATGCAGCCGGACTGGCAGGAAAAATTGAACAATTTTTTGACAACTTTGCTACTCAGCACCATTTACCCAACACGATTTCTACCGGTATTGTAGCCTACCCGTTTCTAAGCAATGCCAGCCGCGCGATCAGCCCTACCCGAATATTACATCTAAATAGTTTGGCACTGTTTGCCGCAAGCCAAATCCGCGTATCAAAACAGCAAAGCAGCTGGGTTGAAATCTATGCAATTGATAATTTGCAACCGGCCTTTTTTGATGGCGATTTATGGCGATTGGGTCAGATTGCGATTGCTAAAGGATTGGTCAAAATCAATTCCAGTGATAAAAACGATCTGTTTAACTGGCCTGAACTTGAGAATCCGAAAAGAGTTGAAGAGGTCAATCAGCTCCTGCAAGAATAATGCTTACTGAGAGGGTCATCCGAATTTTTGCATTAAAAACAGCATATTATTAAATGTCATTGCCGTAAAAATGGCAATGGCGCTTATATTTCTTATACTTACAGACGCAAACAATAACAGTAAGTCATAAAGTGTACTTTTTAAAATAAAAAAGTGCTAAGAAGCTGTTGTTACCACTCTCGCATTCTCAGTCATGAATCTGCCGTTGGCTTGGATATACATCAATAACACAAGGAGGTTCTATGATCGCCCACATCAACCCTATCGGAAGCATGGCTTTATTATCGCAACTTGAAGTGAATGAACTACAGAAAAATGCAGATTGCGATATTTATAATGTATTTCGTAACTGCTCCCTTGCTGTCCTTAACTCAGGCAGCCATACGGACAGCAGCAAAGAAATTTTAGAAAAATACAAAACATTTGAAATCAAAGTATTACACCAGGAAAGAGGCGTAAAACTTGAACTGCACAACCCGCCTGAAGACGCCTTTATTGATGGCCTGCTGATCAAGGGTATCCAGGAGCATCTCTTTGCGGTATTACGCGATCTCTTATATGTTAATACCCAAATCAGGATCGGGGGGGAAGAGGAAAATCGTTCCTCGCAAATCACCAGTTTAGTTTTTTCTATTTTACGTAATGCCGATGTTTTACAAGCAGGTGTAGAGCCGAATGTTATTGTCTGCTGGGGCGGACATTCGATAAGATCAGAGGAATATGATTATACTAGGGAAGTAGGCAGTCAATTAGGCCTTAGAGAACTCAATATCTGTACGGGTTGTGGCCCCGGCGCGATGGAAGGTCCGATGAAAGGGGCGGCAATAGGTCATGCTAAACAACGGGTCAATAATGGCCGGCATATCGGCATTACCGAGCCGGGTATTATCGCCGCTGAGCCGCCTAATCCAATAGTTAATGAGCTAGTTATTTTACCCGATATTGAAAAACGCCTCGAGGCATTTATACGCATAGCACACGGTATTGTTATTTTCCCCGGCGGCCCGGGAACCGCAGAGGAGTTATTGTATCTTTTAGGGATAATGATGCACCCTGAAAATAAACGTCAACCTTTTCCCGTTATTTTGACCGGTCCCAAGGGCAGTGAACCCTATTTTAAAGCAATAGATAAATTTATCGCCAGCACCTTAGGTGAAGAGGCCCGGTCACATTATCAAATAATTATTGCCGATCCCGAATTGGTCGCGCAAACACTCAAAAAGTCGATGGCAAAAGTCACTGAATATCGCCGCGCTATCGGTGATGCTTTCTCCTTTAACTGGTCACTTAAAATAACAGAATCTTTCCAACAACCTTTTTATCCTAACCATGCCAATATGAAAAATTTAGTATTAAACGATGAACAGCCAAGTGAAGAATTAGCGTCAAATTTACGCCGTGTTTTTTCCGGTATAGTCGGTGGTAACGTCAAAGATGAAGGGATTAAATCCATCGAAAAACATGGCCCCTTTGAAATTAAAGGTGATCCGCAGTTGATGAAAAAAATAGACAGTTTATTGGAAAGTTTTATTAAACAGGGACGAATGAAATTACCGGGTACGGCTTACACCCCTTGTTATAAGATAATAAAATAAGTTACTGTTAAGGCAACAAGCTGTTGGGTGTTTTATTTTAAAGCTCAAAATAGCAATAATTTACTGTTAAGAGCCCTTTTGAAAATGATATCAACGCTATTAATCATAGATGCAATGAACCTTATTCGGCGCATCTATGCGGTGCAGCAGAAACAGCACGGAGATACCTTAGCGGCGCTTATTGCGACCCAGAGCACCAGCACTAATGCACTTAAAAAACTGCTCCGTATTCATCAGCCAACACATGTTATTTGTGTCTTTGACAATCACGCTCCCAGCTGGCGCCATCAAATTTATCCTGAATATAAACAGGGACGAAAACCCATTCCCGAACTGCTCAAACAGGGTTTGCCGAAAATTCAGGAGCAGTTTTTCGCTATTGGGGTTGATTCTTTAGTGACCGAAGAGGATGAGGCCGACGATCTGATAGCCTGCCTTGCTGACAAAATAGCCAAACAACAACAAAAATGTATTATTGTCTCTACTGATAAAGGTTTTTATCAGTTATTAAATGAATCTGTCAGCATTTATGATTATTTTCAAAACGCCTTTATCCTCAGGCAGCAAGTCCTCCAAAAAATGGGACTCACCAGCCAGCAACTCATTGATTATTGGGCGATCACCGGAATTTCAGGCAGTGCTATTAAAGGTGTTGAAGGCATTGGCAGCAAAGGCGCGCTATCTCTTTTACAGCAGTACGGCAGTTTAGATAATATCTTTAAGCAAGCAGAGGATCCCGGCAACAAACTGTTAACTAAAATCAAATCCCAGCAAAGTAATGCGGTATTAGCCAAACAGCTGGTGACACTGAAAACAGATATTAAGCTCGGTTTTAATTTAAAAGATTTACGTTATATCCCTTCCTCTGATTAGGTGTTCTATTTAGCGCAGGGAAACGCTTGGTAAGTATCGCACGTTGGAATTTAGCTCTGTCAGCCTGCAGATAATGAGAAACCGAAACGCAGTTCGAGGAAGTAGTGTTTTATCAACACAAGAGCACGTCATCCTGAACTGGCGTTTAATTCGCTCCATGATTTCTTTTTGCAAAGTAATTTCCCAGCCAAGGAAAACGTAAGCTAAGACGCCAGCCAGACTGTTTGCTTTGAAAGCCGCTTGTTGCGGTTGGTTTAACTTTTTTTGTTCTAGGTTTCG
Source organism: Psychromonas sp. (assembly GCA_036554425.1). Lineage (GTDB taxonomy): Bacteria > Pseudomonadota > Gammaproteobacteria > Enterobacterales > Psychromonadaceae > Psychromonas. Next base: position 5,550 of record DATBNI010000202.1, on the reverse strand, counting down.
ACCATTCGCTTGAAGCGCAAGCCTACTAATCAACAACGAATTGCTTAGTAAGAAGAAAAGGGCAAATTTCATTTTTAATGACAGCAACATTTCCCTGAATAAAAAATTATCTCTTTCATTTTTATCCAATTAAGTTAAGTTGTTACATACATTTCTAAGCGTTACTACTCTGTATCGCCAGGTTATAATCAGTTGCTATAGAGCACCAATAGGAGAGACACACTTGAAAAAAATATTAATAGTAACCGCCATCGCAGCAGCGGGAGCCGGGGCGTATTTTATTAACCAGCAGCTGCAAACTTCATCCGCAGCTTACAATGTACTGGATTACGTGCCTGCTGACACCCCCTTATTAAGCGCTCAACTTAAACCCTTTCCGCTTAAAGATTATTTAAATAGCTCGCCGCAATTAATGACAGCTGAAGACCAAAGCGCATTGGAAAATATAGCCATTGAAGGCGATCCGCAGGCAAAATTTTTCTTGAGTCTCGCAAAAAGTTACCAAACAACATTACCGGATACGGAGCTGTTTCTTAACACCTTCGGCCTGGCGGATAATATCCGCGCTTATTTTTATATGCTGGGCGCATTACCCGTATTAAAAATTGAAGTGGAAAATACACAGGCAATTTGGGATTTATTAGATAAAGCGGAGCAGGAAAGTGGTTACTTTCACCGCTCCGGCAAAATACAAGAGACTGAATATCGCGCTTACCGGTTGAACGCTCCGGCAGAAGCGCAAAGCACCGAGCTGATTATCTCTCAAGATAACGGCTTATTAACCGTCACGCTAAACAGTTCACTAAATAAAGAAGCATTATTGACCAGCGCGTTAGGTTTACTTAAAGCTGAAAATGCTATTACCGATTCGGGCATTTTAGAAGAGATCGAAAGTAAATATAATTTTAACGATCAAAATATCGCTTTTATCAATCATCAGGAGATAATCAAGGGCTTAACCACTGTGAATGCTAACCAGCTTGCACGTCACCTGAGTCTCATTTTTTCGCAACAGGATCAGGAAAATCCGCTGTCGACCTTTAGAACTGCTGAATGTAACGCAGAGTTAACCAATATAGCCAATAATTGGCCACGTACCGTTTTTGGTTATACGGATTTATCGGTGACCAGCACTCAATCCACAATGGACTTGTCCACAGTTATTGAAAGTAAAAACCAAACAATTATAAACGCCCTGCAATCACTGCGCGGTTATATTCCACAATACACACAAAATATTGAAAACAATGTATTTGCATTAGGTTTTGGTGTGGATTTCAATCAATTAACTTCGGCAGCAGCAAGCATATTAACGGATTTAAAAACGCCAAGTTATCAATGTGCGCCATTGCAGGAAATACAAACCTCTTTACAGCAACAGGGGCAAAACTATTCGATGATGCTGGGTATGGCAGGCGGTGTCGCCAATGGCCTTAAAGGTTTTAGTCTTGCAGTGCTGGACTACAGCATGAGTCAAGACGGGGATAAGCAGGCATTAGAAAGTATTGATGCACTACTCAGCTACTCTGCGGATAATCCGCTCACCCTGTTCAACTCCTTGAAAATGTTTAGCCCGGATCTGCAGCAGCTGCAACTGCCTGCCGATGGTACTGCTGTTGATTTATCTGAATTTCCTTTTATAGCCAAGGGCTTAAATATAGCCCCTAAGATGGCCGTTAAAGGTAATCATCTGGTTATCTATAATGGCGAAAAATCTGAACAACAGGCGGATTTACTGAGCAGTGAAGCACTGACTAAAAATGGTCTTTTCACTTTCTCATTCGACTTTAAAAGAATGTTCGACCCAATAATAACGACGGCTGAACTAAGCGGAGAAAGTATCCCCAGCGAGGCGATGTTTTTACAGAATTACAATATGCGCATGAAATTTGATGTAGACATCAATCAACAGGGTATTGTGTTTAATTCGCACGTCAGTAACGAAGTTAAAAAATAAAAAAGTGTAAGCTGATTCCGGTCAGCTTACCCTTATCTGCGCACTCATCATTATCAAAACTACCTCATTATTTTTAAATATTAGCTTTAAAGCTGACTTATCTGTTTGTATCTTTTATAATCCCGCAATTTTTATGCATAAACTCTTTCCTGTCTAAAGTACGTTAGACGGGCCACTTATATAATATGGATCTATTATGTTCGAAAAACTGTTTAAACTAAACGAACACGGAACCTCAGTAAAAACTGAAATTGTTGCAGGTACCACCACCTTTTTAACCATGGCTTATATCATTTTTGTTAACCCGCAAATGTTATCCGCCGCCGGTATGGACTCCGGGTCTGTCTTTGTCGCCACTTGTTTAGCCGCTGCACTCGGCTGTTTTATTATGGGATTTTATGCGAACTATCCTGTTGCGCTGGCACCGGGAATGGGTCTGAATGCCTTTTTCTCTTTTGTGGTTGTTGGCCATATGGGTTACTCGTGGCAGGTTGCCTTGGGTGCGGTTTTCCTGTCTGGCATCTGTTTTACATTATTAAGTCTATTTAAGATTCGCGAATGGATTATAAACTCTATTCCAATGCCGATGCGCAAAGGAATTGCAGCGGGTATTGGTTTGTTTTTAGCCCTTATTGCACTGAAAAATTCAGGGATTGTAATTTCTAACCCGCCGACACTTATCGCACTGGGTGATATGCACGCTTTACCCGCGATCCTTGCTTGTTTGGGTTTCTTTCTGACCATAGCACTGGCACATTACCGCGTTAAAGGCGGTGTTATGTTCGCTATTTTAGCGATAACACTGATCGGGTTTTTAGCCGGTGATGTTGAGTATAATGGCCTTATGTCAATGCCTCCTAGTATTGCGCCGACATTGCTGCAGATGGATATTGCCGGTGCATTCAATGTGGGTATGATAAGTGTTGTTTTTGCCTTCCTGTTTGTTGATTTGTTTGATACATCGGGGACATTAATTGCTGTGGCAGACAAGGGGAAATTATTAGATAAAGAGGGAAATTTACCGCGTTTAAATCGCGCCCTGTTAGCTGACAGTGGCGCATCAATCGCCGGTTCAATGTTGGGCACATCAACAACCACCAGTTATATAGAAAGTATTGCGGGTGTTGCAGAGGGTGGTCGTACGGGTTTAACGGCGGTGACTGTTGGAGTGCTGTTTTTAACAGCTTTATTCTTTGCCCCATTGGCGGGAATGATACCCGCTTATGCCACAACCGGCGCATTATTATACGTTGCGGTATTGATGGTAGAGGGTTTAAAAACAATCAACTGGGATGATATTACAGAAGCAGCTCCGGTTGTTGTTGTCACCCTGATGATGCCGTTAACCTTCTCCATCGCTAATGGTATTTCACTTGGTTTTATCGCCTATGCGGCCATTAAAATAATGAGTGGAAAAGCTAAACAGCTAAGTGCAAGCGTTTGGTTCTTAGCGGCATTATTCCTGGCAAAAATGATTTTCTTCCCGGGTTAAGAATATTCATTACACTCTTGAATTCTCCGAAAACACCCTTTATTAGTATAAAGGGTGTTTTTTTATTTTCTGCTATCACAAACTGAATAAACAAGATTATTCTTAATGATAATCAGCAAGATTGCTAGCGAAACTACAAATTCGCAGATTCAATATTATCAGCCACCATTTCGACCAGTTTTTTTCTTGCTTCTTTACTGGCCCACCCTGTATGGGGAGTGATCAGCAAGCGATCTTTTGCCTGCACAGAGAAATAGGGATGATCTTGCACCATAGGCTCAACCTCCAGCACGTCAGTACCATGATAAATACCCAACTGATCAATAGCGTCAGCCATTTCCTGTTCATTGACTATTCCCCCGCGGCCCATATTAAGCACAATAGCCCCTTCTTTTAGTTGTTTTAGCGCCTGTTGATCAATGAGATTATGAGTGTATTCATTAAGGGGGGCATGAATACTGATAATGTCAGAGGTGGATAATAAGGTTGCCAAATCAACCTGCGTATAAGCTTGCTGATTATTTTTACCCGAGGCGGAAAAATAACAAATTTCACATCCGAAGACGCTTGCAATTTCAGCAACACGCAGACCAATTGTCCCCATCCCGATGATCCCCCAACGTTTACCCTTTATTTCACTAAAGGGCCGGCTGACATGGGTAAAGGTAGGACTCTCACACCAAGCTTTGGATTGTACATATTGATCATAATAACGGCTTTGATGTATTAACTGAAAGAGTATTGAAAAAGTAGATTGAGCGACACTCTCGGTAGAATAGCCAGACACATTTTTAACCATCACACCGGCTTTTTCAGCGGCGATTAAATCAACATTATTGGTCCCCGTTGCTGCAATGCAGATTAATTTAAGTTGCGGATTGGCCTTTATAATTGCCTGATCAATAACAACCTTATTGGTGATCACAACCTCTCGATCACCTATATGTAATAACCTTTGTTCCTTGCTGGTCAGCGGATAACTTATAAAATCACCCAAGTTTTCAAAGGGCGATAAATCACTATCGCCTAATGTTTCAGCATCCAATAATACAATTTTCATACGCTTCCTTAATGTTAATATTGATAAACCCAAACGACTTGAAGCGCCATCGGCTTCGGATTTGGGGGCTTAATTACAGATCCAACAAAAAACTTGATCTTAAAAAACAGAACTTAATCATGGTTAATTTATTTCAATAAACTACTTTTCCCTGATCATATCCAAGGCCACAGCTTCCGCTATTTTAATGCCGTCAATACCGGCGGATAAAATGCCTCCGGCATAACCTGCTCCTTCACCGCCCGGGTATAGCCCCTTAACGTTGACACTTTGATAGTCTTTACCACGTTTAATCTGCAGCGGGGAAGAAGTGCGTGTTTCGACCCCGGTAAGCATGGCATCAGCAGCGGCAAAACCGCGTATTTTTTTATCAAATGCGGGTAATGCTTCACGAATCGCATCAATGGCAAAATCCGGTAAACTGTTGCTCAAATCGATCATTTTAACACCCGCTTTAAATGAGGGTTCAACCTGCCCGACAGGTTGTGCTTCACTGCCCGCCAGGAAATCTCCCACACGTTGCGCCGGTGCATCATAATTACTGCCGCCGAGAATATAAGCTTGACGCTCTAATTGACGCTGCAGCGCAATCCCCTGTAACGGGTCATTATTAAAATCACTTGGCGAAACCCCCACAACAATGGCACTGTTCGCATTACGTTCACTGCGTGAGTATTGACTCATACCATTAGTAACAACAGCTTCTTTTTCTGATGTTGCGCCAACCACCACTCCCCCGGGACACATACAAAAACTATAAACGCTGCGCCCATTCTTGCAGTGATGTACTAATTTATAATCGGCAGCGCCCAGAATAGGATGACCCGAATTAATACCAAAACGGCTTTGATCAATCAGCTCCTGTTTATGTTCGATGCGAAATCCAACCGAGAAAGATTGCGCTTCAAGATGCACCCCTTTATCAGATAACATCTGCACCGTATCACGCGCACTATGGCCGATTGCCAAGACCACATGCTTCGAGTTGATCACCTCTCCCCCGTTAAGCGTCACGCCGGTAATTTGCGAATCCTCAATATG
>DATBNI010000172.1:0-2646 GCA_036554425.1 Psychromonas sp. | reverse complement strand
TATGTTCCGAGTGACAGCATCGCTTGTCCGGGTTGGGTAATGCCAACGCCAATCGCACCCGCTGCATTGTCGCCGGCCCCGGCAACAACGGGGACACAAGGCATCCCCCATTCATCAGCAAGCTCTTTTGATAAAGTGCCTGTGATTTGGCTGCCTTCATATAATTTAGGCATTTGCTGGCGAGTTAACCCTGTTGCCGCCAGCAATTGATCATTCCAATCCCGTTTTGCTACGTCCAGCCACATAGTGCCTGCCGCATCAGACATATCGGAAGCAAAATCACCAGTCATACGGTAGCGCAGGTAATCTTTTGGGAGTAATACTTTGTCTATCTTAGCGAAGCATTCCGGCTCATTTTTTTGTACCCATTTCAACTTGGGGGCGGTAAATCCCGGCATCATAATATTGCCGGTAATATCTCTGCTTGTTGGTACTAACTGCTCTATTTCGAGGCATTCTTCCGCGCATCGCCCATCATTCCATAAAATAGCAGGACGAAGGACTTCGCCATTGTCGTCCAGTAATGTTGCACCGTGCATTTGTCCTGCTAATCCGATCGCACTAACATGAGATAAGTCGATGTCTTTTGCGAGTGCTTTAATTGCTTTCTCTGTTGCACTCCACCATTCTGCCGGATCCTGCTCTGACCATAGTGGTGCAGGTCGTGACACAGATATTGAGACAGTTTTTGTACCTAAAATAAGTCCACTTTTATCAAGTAAAATGGCTTTAATTCCAGATGTTCCAAGATCGATACCAATAAACATACAACGTTCCTTTTCTTTAATTTATATTTTTCATAAAGCGAAGAATAAGTCTTCCTGTGTGAAATACGTTCTCTCTGCACAAAATGTACGCGTTTACCTTAGGTCTCTACAATTACGTTTTTTGATACTGTCTTTCACTGATTTGATAATTGAGTGATCGGTCACAAACTATGTTGAGGTGCATCGGTTAGGCTTCGTTTTGTATTGGTAAAAACATTATCATTAGCGGTCAAAGAATTATTGTGCATGAAAATGAAGTCGATATGCTCGCCTGAACGCCATATCTACCTCATTTTCGTGGGAAATAACACTAAGGCTGGTTAGATATTTTTTGTGTAGTGAGATTTATAGTAAGAGCTATTCACTAATTATATTTTTAGTAAAGGAAAAACTTAGCCGTTTTTCTTTGATAACCTTCCCACATTTTTGAGCTGTTGTGACAGTAATCAAATTTGAATTAAAGTTGTTTCAAATGAAAAAAAATTATCGTATTACTTTATTATTCAATGCCAATAAGGCCTATGATCGTCAAATTATTAAAGGGATTGGTGAATATCTGCAAGCCACCCAGTGTAATTGGGATATCTTTTTTGAAGAAGATTTTTGCACTAATCTGGAAAATATTCAGGACTGGGTTGGTGATGGTATTATCGCCGATTTGGATAACCCTGAAATTGAATTGCTATTATCTCATTTAACTATTCCTGTGATTGGCATTGGTGGCTCTTATGAAGATGAAAAAAATTACCCCAATATGCCTTATATCGCTACAGATAATGTCAGTTTGGTTAATACCGCATTTCAGCACTTGAAGGACAAAGGATTAGAGAATTTTGCCTTCTATGGTTTACCTGAAAGTCCTTTAACCCGTTGGGCGAGTGAACGAGAAAATGCATTTAATCATATTGTTAATAGTGATGGATATTATGGTTCAGTTTATCGAGGACATCGAACTGCTCCGCAAACGTGGCAATACGATATGAACCGCTTGGCTGACTGGTTACAACGTTTACCAATACCTGTTGGTATTATCGCGGTCACGGATGCTCGAGCTCGCCATTTACTGCAGCTCTGTAATCATCTTGATTTGATGGTACCGGATAATATCGCAATTATTGGTATTGATAATGAGGAATTAACACGCTATTTGACGCGCGTTTCATTAAGCTCTGTCGGGCAGGGGTGTAAGTCAATGGGATATTTGGCGGCGCAAATGCTTCATAAACGTCTGGTAGAATTAAGTGACGTTAGCGTATTGGCTGTGGACAATAATGTTAAACACCCGCGTATTATTGTTCCTGCAGTAGAAGTATTTGAACGGCAAAGTACTGACTTTCAAGCAGTTAAAGATCCTTACGTTATTAAAGCGATGCACTATATTCGCAATAATGCTTATACCGGTATTAAAGTTGATCAAGTTTTAGATGCGCTGAGAATTTCGCGATCTAATCTGGAAATACGTTTTAAAGAAGAGCGTGGACATTCGGTACATCAGGAGATCCACAACTCAAAACTGCGCCGCGCTTGTGAATTATTGGCATCGACCAATATTCCAATTGCAGAAATACCTGCTTTGTGTGGTTATCCATCATTGCAATATTTGTATACTGTCTTTAAAAAAGACATCAATGTCACCCCGAAAGATTATCGTATTAATCATGCGCTCTCTTTAATCTAAGAGCGTTAGGGATGAAGGCATTAATACCAGAAATTAAAGCAATATTGTTATATCTCAATAATCGCTTTAATGGTCGAGTATGCCTTCTTTTTTTAATAACGACTTTCACATCCAGATGCAGCTGAATCGAGAGCAATAAAACATGCTGTTTTCATTTTGTTGAGGAGTTAATTTAGCGCTATTTTAAAGATTGTTTTGTGA
>DATBNI010000147.1:0-3922 GCA_036554425.1 Psychromonas sp. | reverse complement strand
AAAACAGCGGGATAGATTTGGAATGCTTTCCGGTGATAGGCAGGATAATCATCGCGCTTGTGATCCTTATTTAGTGTTTTTAAGGTCAATAGTGCCAGCATAGAATGCTGCACAGGAGGCTAAGCTGAATACTCGTGGCTGGGATAGTGGTGTTTTTTGGTTTAAATCCGGCGCTTTTGTCAGCGGTTTTTATATGAATTTCATGCGTCAGCAGTATAAATATTTTAAATGTTTAGTTTGAGTTTGTTTTTATCAACTCCCGACTCAATATAAACGGAATCGGACGCTAATAAGCTTATCTTTGCAAAATATTCTTTCAGAGTTATTTCATCAGCTTCCAAGATCAATTGAGCACAATAAGCTAGATATCTTAAATCTTAGCGTTTAAATTATGTTACAGAGAGGTTTAATGCACGGCTTTAATCAACTCGACAGTTCTTAGGGCTGATTTAGCAAATAAGTCAGACCATACCTGCCCATTAATATGCTCAATAACTTGCTGAAGACTGGGGTTTTCTTTCTTATTTTCTAACTCAATTGCATCTTTCACAACCTCTTTTAAAAGCTCCCTCGCCACATTTAATATAATGGGATCATGCTCAATCGCTTCTATAATGCTATTGAGCGTTGCGCTACTGATTTTTTCCTGCAACTCAACACTAGTTGCTTTTGCTGCTGCTTTAGTCATGATCTAATCCTTATTTTTAGGCTTTTAGCTGCTACTTTTAGGTCGGGACTACCTTTGGCCGCGGTAACTAATATGCTTATAATCAATTTTAGTGTAGTCCCGCTGGGCTTGCCCGCTACTATGATATAAAAAATATTGCTTAATGCCTTAATAGACCACCTAATGAGTGGAATTGGTATAAATAAGAGGCCGATATTTAAAATTTAACAAAGTGATCTAAAATTAAAAAATAGACGTCCCGGATAACTTTCCACTAAACCGGAAAGCCCCTCCGAAAAGCATGAGGAATATGATGAAACTTGTTTTAGCCCAGTTAAATTATATCGTTGGTGATATTGAAGGTAATTTACAGAAAATACTGGCTGTCTATCAGAATATTAGCCGGGATAATGCACTGCTGATTTGTACTGAGCTCGCACTGACAGGTTATTATCCTCAGGATTTGATTTACAAAAAAAGTGTATTAAAAAGACAACAGGAAGCTTTAAAGCGCTTAACTGCAGCGACCCGGGGAAAAGCCTGCGCTATTGTTATCGGCTACATTGCCGGAAATAATGACTCGGCGGGAAAAGGATTGTTTAACGCGCTGGCGCTATTAAGCAAAGGTGTACAAGTATTTGAATATCATAAACGCTTGTTACCTACCTACAATGTTTTTGATGAGGCAAGGCATTTCAGTCCGGGTAGTAATAGCGGTATTTTTCGCTATAAAGGCAGGCAATTAGGCTTTCTTATTTGCGAGGATGCCTGGGCGAAAAGTAACAGCCTTATCTATGCCCATGATCCGGTTAAGGAATTAAAACAGCACCAGCTGGATTTGGTTATTTGCATCAATGCCTCTCCCAATAACCTCGGCAAGATGCAGGAACGGCTCGCGATCGTCAGCAAGGTGGTTAAACAACTCAATGCGCCTCTGGTTTATGTCAATCAAGTCGGGGGGAATGACGAATTAGTCTTTGACGGGGGGAGTTTTGTCATGAATCGCGCAGCCGGACTGGCTTATAAAATGGCAACATTCGAAGAGCAAGTCGGAGAAATTGAGTTTGCGGCGATCCACTCGCAGAAAGCAGTTTATCTTGCGCCGAGTGACAGTGAACTGATTTTAAATCAAACAGTATTGGGCATTAGAGATTACGTTCACAAATGTGCTTTCAGTAAGGTTGTTATTGGCTCATCGGGTGGGATAGATTCAGCGGTAACCCTCGCTATCTGCAGTGCGGCGCTGGGTGGGGGAAATGTAACAGCCATTACTATGCCCTCTCAGTATTCATCTCAAGGCAGTGTCAATGACTCGGCGCTTTTGTGCAGGAACCTGGGGGTCGCGTTGTTGACCGCCCCGATTAAGAAAGAGTTCGAGTTGGCCGTCAAACAATTTACATTGATGACGGGAGAAAAACCATCCGGGTTGACCCGGGAAAACATGCAGGCGCGAATACGCGGTCGAATATTGATGGAATACAGTAACCATTTTGGTGCTTTAGTCATATCAACGGGTAACAAGAGTGAAATGAGCGTGGGTTATGCGACCTTATATGGCGATATGAATGGCGGGATCAACCCCTTGGGTGATCTTTACAAAATGGAAGTTTATGCTTTAGCTAAATTTATTAATGAAAAAGCACAAAAAGACATTATTCCTGACACTGTTATTAAAAAAGCACCCAGTGCTGAACTTTCTGAGGGCCAGGTAGACAGCGATTCGTTACCCGAGTACCCCTTACTTGACGCGATATTAAAACTTTATATCGAAGGAGACCTGTTAGATGCACAGGAAAGTCAGCAGTGTGAACAAATTATTAAGCGATTCGAGCCTTCACCAGAAGATATCCTTAAAATTCATAAAATGGTCGACAGAGCCGAATTTAAACGCCGGCAAGCCCCCCCGATAATAAGAGTGCAAAAAAGAAGCTTTGGTATGGGACGTTGGCTGCCCGTGGCAGCAAAATATTAAAAGAGAGATAGTCTAAATTTAGGATGAAAAAAAACCGCTGCAAGAGCGGTTTCTTTATATGTGGTAGGTGATAGAGGAGCAGCGAATAAGCGCCAGCTTAATGTCTGAGCAATCTTGTAAAGCGACAGCTCAATATACGAGCAAACTAATTATTCTGACCCCTTGTCATAAACAATAGGCGAAAAAAAACCGCTACAAGAGCGGCTTCTTTAGATGTGGTCGGTGATAGAGGATTTGAACCTCTGACCCCTACTCCCCCAGAGTAGTGCGCTACCAAACTGCGCTAATCACCGGTAATCTTTTTTATAGTAAAAAGCCTGTAACAGATTAACATCACAGGCTCTATTAATCTGTTCGGTGATATTAAATCAAACTTTTATCCAATATTTTATAAACCGGGGAGATTTACTAATCTTGGCATAATCACCATTTTATCATATTCGTTTCTGTTTAAATGGTGCGGAATGAGAGACTTGAACTCTCACACCCTTCGATACTAGAACCTAAATCTAGCGCGTCTACCAATTCCGCCAATTCCCCAACTATTTAAAACAGTATTAAAAAGTAAAAATGGGGCGAATGACGGGGATTGAACCCGCGACAACCGGAATCACAATCCGGGGCTCTACCAACTGAGCTACATCCGCCACTAAACTTTTAAAAATGGTGCGCCCTACAGGATTTGAACCTGTGGCCTACGGCTTAGAAGGCCGTTGCTCTATCCAGCTGAGCTAAGGGCGCATCGCTGGTTGTTAAAACTTCAACACGTTTAAAACATGCTGTTAAATTTGGTCGGTGATAAAGGATTCGAACCTTTGACCCCCTGGTCCCAAACCAGGTGCGCTACCAAGCTGCGCTAATCACCGAGAAACTTGCATTTAGTGCTTATAAATTATAGTTAAGACACTCTGGTCCAACTCTTTATAAACCCAAGGAGATGCGCTACCAAGCTGCGCTAATCACCGAGAAACTTGCTTTTAGTGTTTATAAATTATAGTTAAGACACTCTGGTCCAACTTTTCTATAAACCCAAGGAGGCGCGCTACTAAATTTCACTAACCACCTAGAAACTTGCTTTTATTATCAGGCAGTCAGCCTTAACAACGAGGCAGATATTACTGAGTTGTCTTTAAATCGTCAATTGTTATTTTAACTATTAAGTGTTGAGTGATGATAAATTAATCGCATTGCCTGATTTTAGAGCGAGAGTCAGAGTTAAATTGTCCGGCAAGGGCCAAGAGTGACAATAAGTTGGTCGATTGGCTTAAGATCGAATGTTCGAA
>DATBNI010000195.1:0-6543 GCA_036554425.1 Psychromonas sp. | reverse complement strand
TGATCTATATAGGCGGTTTGATAGAGCATGTGTTGATTTTCTTTTTCTTCGGTCACGTCTTTATGCGAACCGACCATATAAATTAAGTTACCATAGGGATCAAATTTGGAGGCTCCCTTAGCCGCTATCCATCGATATTCGCCAACTTTATTCCTTACCCGATATTCACTATCGACAATAGTGGTCATATTATCGATTTGTTGTTTTACTTTTCGAGTAAAGAGATGAACATCATCGGGATGAACAAGTGCAATCCACTCGTTCATATTGGATCCTCCGGTACTTAGATCAAATGAGTCATAGAAACTGCGATTAAAAAAATTAACCTGAAGATCAGGATCCATTTCCCACAGCCCCTCGTGAGAAGCTTCGAAAATATCTATAAAGCGCTTTAATTTTTCTTCTTTAGAAACAGATAGTTGCTGCAAATTATCCCCCTAATTTATGGTGATACAGACTCATTCCATTAGAGTCTCAATGAAAAGATCGCGAAATATTGCCTGTTTGCTATAAAAATCAGCTAAATAGAGATATCAGACATTCCGGTCAGGTATAACTAATTGATTTAATAAAATTTAATTTCATCTTCAGTGTGCACAAAAAATCAGATTATCTTTCGAATCAGTTGGTTATAGGGAATAGGTGCGGAATATGGGATATGTTAAAAATACATTAATTCCAGAGCTTATAAGCTTGCGTATTTAAATATACTAAACACATTTTTTTGGCGCTTTGTCTACATATTGCAGACCAATAATAAAAAATCTACATTACCCTTTTAGGGCGTTAGCTTTTGATACTTTGGGCAACCGGCTTAATATGATATTACCGAGACAGGATTTTTTGTCAATCTTCGGCTCGCAATTATAATAGGACTATCGCATTTTTAAATATTATCCCAGAGGAGCATATTTAAGGTCAAAATGGCTGTTTTTTCAAGACCTGTCAAAGCAATCAGTGCCAGAATGTATATGAATCATCTTTCTTAATTTTCTGAACTTAAAAGATAGAGAGTACTGCGCTCGCTAATTCCGATATATCACTAGTGCCCGATTAGCAATTGATATTATTAGGAAAATATGCACTCATTGTGTACCAATATTTTTCCGGAACATTACGATTTACAAATAGCTTTTCTATAACCCTTAATTCTCTTGTTCTATTTATTAAAGTACAAATTTATGTTTTTTATACTTGACCGCTACCATTAATCTCTCACCATCAAAAAATCCAACTTCTAACAATAACCTGAGCCTAGGGTTCGGTAAGAGCTTCTCCAAACATACTTATTAAAGCTGCGTAAGGTGCAAAAACAGCAAAGATCATAGAGCAAGTAAGTAAAGCTGCAATGACCATGATCCATTTAATATTTTTAATAATAATGTTCAAATTGACTCCTAACTTTCCTTGTTATCTAACAAATAGCTTAGCCATTACTAAAGCTCCGAAATATCGGCATAAACAAAATAGTCAGTGATTTTTCCTCCAACAAGGGTTAACTGGGTGGAAAAAAAAGCACAGTGCTCGCTACCATCCAGGCGAACATAATCCACTATGCCACTGCATATGACATCTTTGCCTGCGGACCAAACCTTGTCGATGCTATGTTTCATTGAACCTATACTATTGAAAAATTGCTTATTGGCATCCAGCGCAGTGTGTTTATCGGTAATAGTCTTAAAATTACCGATGCGAAAATTGACATGCTCGGCAAGGATAAACTCTAGGTAGTTAAGATCCTTGTTATCTACTGCCTTGTATAGGGATGTTATCAACTGACTTGCTTGTAGCTTATTCATATTTTCACCTTATTTTATCTGTTGTGATTGTGCTGTTATCAGGGTTTCACCAGGGTATTTCTGGACCCGCGGGAACAATACCCGTTGGATTAATGTGCTTATGAGAAAAGTAATAATGAAGTTTCATATAATCGATATCGATGGTTTCCCTGATGCTTGGGATACTCACTAAATCCAGCATATAGTTATAAAGATGTTCAAATGACTTAAGCTGCTTTTTATTCGCCTTAAAATGTACTTCGTAGACGGCCTCAAAACGTACCAGCGTCGGGATTAAGAATAAATCTGACAAAGTGATTTTATTCCCGTGCAAGTAGCGCGTTTTTCTAAAGCGGATATTTAGCTGCTCTAAAGCTTCAAATAGCACTTCGTTGGCTGCATCATAGCTTGTTTGGTCAGCCGCAAAACCGACCTGATAAACTTTGCGATTAAGATGTTGATGCAACCAATCATTGAGCGATGTGATTTCATTCTTCAAGTGATCTGGCACCAGTTCAATTTGATTCTTGGCTAGTGGTAGCCATTTAGTCGCTAAATCCATTGCCATTGATGAAGAATCATTACCTACTATATTATTTTGTACTTTATCCCACAGCACAGGCACAGTGATCCTTCCTGAATAGGCAGGATTTACTTTTTGGTATAACGCAACCAAACCTGGCATAGCATTGACTTTATCGGGATATTCTTGATCGAAGAGCCAACCGTCGGAGCCACGTTTTGCTGCAACTGAAGAAACTGAAATTGCGTGTTGCAAACCAAGATAATTAATCACCAAATAACAACGATGTGCAAAAGGACATGCGTAGGAAATGTATAAATGATATCGGCCCAATTCGGGGACCTCTGGTAGATGAAAGCTATCTTCTTGGAATAATTCGTGCACATCTTTGTTGGGATAACCTATGCCTTTATCTAAAACTGCCATGTAATCTTCCTGTTTTACTCAAGTGCGTCAGTTATGTGATATAAATATAACTGCCTTTTCTTAGTGGATAAACATCAGCTCAGTGATATGCTAGTTTACTGATGGTGTACAATCAGAAGGTTTTGAATTATAAATGGATAAATTAAGAGCTATTACTGTCTTTCGCCGTGTTATTGAGCTAGGCAGCTTTAAGGCTGCTGCCGAAGACATGGGGTTGTCTAAAGCCGCGATCAGTAAAAACATCAATGAACTTGAAGACTACCTAAAAAGTCCATTAATCAACCGCACGACCAGAAAAATGCATATTACTGAAAATGGACAGATCTACTACAATCATGTTCGCACCATACTGGATGAGTTATCCAACGCTGATCTATCAATAATGGAATCACCTCATCAGCTCAGAGGCTTGATAAAAGTCAGCATGCCTATGTCCGTGGGGCTATTGCAATTAAATCCTGCGGTCTGTGAGTTTATGATCCTTCACCCCGAAATATCTGTTGAGGTTATCATGAGTGACCAATATGTCGATTTGGTTGAACAGGGTATAGATGTTGCAGTTCGAGGCGGTGGGGAATTAAAAAATTCGAGTCTGAAATCCCGAAAAATACTTGATATGAAGCGTGTTCTCTGTGCTTCGCCCAGTTACCTAATAAACGCTAAAGAATTAACATCTCCAGATGATCTCATTTTTCAAAACTGCCTGATCTATAGTTTGTCATTGTCACCTAGACATTGGGTATTTCGCAAACAAGGTGAAGTAAAAGCTATCGATCTTGCCTCTACAACATATGCTGTTAATAATAGTTTGGCGCTAAAACAAGCCACTTTGGCTGGACTTGGAATCACACTGACGCCAGAGCTATTCATTAAAAAAGAGCTGGCATCAGGTGAGTTAATTAAGCTGTTACCGACGTGGGAAGCGGATAAACACGCGCTTTATGCGGTTTATCCTTATCACAAAGAACAATCGCAAAAAGTGCGCACATTTATAGACTTTCTTATTGAATACTTTTCCAAAAATAAGCTTTCCTAATCAGGCAACTTTTTAAATCTGTTCTGCAGTTGTAATAATGCCGTTGCCGAAATCGAAAGGATCATACCTGGAAGCACAATGCCGGGTATGGGCTTCCCTTCAAACATCCACATAAGTATTGCGACGAAGAGAGGACTTAAGTAGATATAAGCCATGACTTTCGTTGGACCTAGCACCACAGTCGTTTTTTGAATGATAAATGTGGATACAAGGGTTGTAAATATTGCCAGGTATCCCATGTGAAAGAGTAAACTTTCATCCAATAAATGCCATTGAAGAGGTTTGTTAAAAAACAGTAGCGCCAGCAACATCCAAAAAGCACCCCCTAACAATGTGCAGAACACCGACACCAGCATTTCATCACCACGGTATAGCAACTTCATCGAAATTGAAAAACAAACCATAGATATACAACCTGCCATAAAGAGCGCATCACCACTGTTTAGAGAAAACGCCAAAAGTGCATGGATATCACCAGCAAAGATCACCCAACCTGTACCCGCTATACCGAGCAGGTAAACCAAAAGCATTTTTTGAGAAATTTTTTCTTTAAAAATAAACAAGCTGAATATGGCGGTGATAAATGGCACTAATGTATATAAAGTACCGGTATTTAAAGCTGTTGTACTTTTTAGAGCTTCAAACATACAGATAAAAAAGATCGCGTAAAATAGGCTCATAACCAGACTTCTTGGCAGTGCTTTAGCTATCCCGTTTCTATATTTTTTCTTGGAGATAATGATCGGCATGAGTAACCCCGCCGCAATAACAAATCTTAATAAGGTCAGGGAGAAAGGGTTGATAATCCCAGACAGCTTTGCAGATGATATAAATGAACCTGCAACAAGCAGGGTGACTAATAGTGCTAAAAAGTGGTATCTCAAAGTTTTCATCGTCCGCCTCCCTTCAATCATAAATATGCTACTGATATGAAACTTAAGATTTGCTACTAACCTAAGTTCATTATGGATAAAGGTATATGACTTAATTAAATGGATAAACATCAGCTCAGTGATATGATAATTCACCCACAGTAAACTCAATTCTGTTACTGACTGTAAAAATCTGGACATTGATATTTTTTATTCATTTAAAAATTATCATAAGCTGTTTAATTAGAAACAATATCCCGCAATAAAGGCAGGCATATTAAGTCAGTCCAAACTAGGTGAATTGATATTCGGGAATACACAGTTGAGACGCCGTGGTTTTGTAACTTGCAAAGGGATATATTATCCCTTTTCGGAGCAGAACTCAGCCTGTTTCTACTGACTAAAACAGCCGCTGAACACCACAAAATAGGATGCCTGAACTGTCAGTATCAGCTGACCTTGTTGAATAGATGAAGATAAATGACACT
Source organism: Psychromonas sp. (assembly GCA_036554425.1). Classification (GTDB taxonomy): domain Bacteria; phylum Pseudomonadota; class Gammaproteobacteria; order Enterobacterales; family Psychromonadaceae; genus Psychromonas. Next base: position 1,420 of record DATBNI010000195.1, on the reverse strand, counting down.
ATGACTAGTAGATGTCATTGAGTAACTATTCTCGGCACCCGCCAGGAGATAGCTGTAACAATCTCATAATTGACAGTGCTTTGTTTTTTTGCGAGATCATCTGCTGTTATGGTTTGACTGCCCTGAGTGCCGATAATAACAACCTCGTCACCCATTGAGACTTTCCCCCTAAGATGTGTCACATCAATCATGCACTGGTCCATGCAGATACGCCCAACTTGCCTGCATCGCTCGCCTGCAATTAAAACTTCAATTTTGTTGCTGAGAGTCCTGCTCAAACCATCACCATAGCCCATGGGGATAGTCGCAATAAGAGACGCTTTATTGGTGCTGTGCATGTGGCTATAACTGATTCCGGTACCTTGAGCCACTTCCTTGATCAGCGTTATTCGGCTTACCAGCGACATGACTGGCTTGAGCTCGTTTAACTCTGGCGCCAGCATAGAAACAGACGGCTTTAGACCATAGATTGAGATGCCCGGGCGAATTGCATCCAGGCGAGATTCTGCTAAGACAAACAGGGCAGCACTATTTGCCATATGATACAGAGGAATATTATACTCTTCTGTCTTCTTCTTTAGCGCTGTAAAGGTCTCTATCTGTGTCTTTGAAAAAGACAAATCGTCTTCATCTGCTCGAGGAAAATGACTGCAGATCCCTCCAACAATGATTTCAGGTTGCGCTTTACACTGATCAAGAAAGGTCAGTATCTGATCGGGTCTTACCCCCATGCGCCCCATTCCTGTATCTACTTTGACATGTATTGTTATCTGTTTGTCTCTTCTTCTTGCCGCCTGGGCAAGCGCCTGCAACTGCTCCTGGCTGCAAACCACCGGCTGAAAATCATAGTCAAGGAGACAGTCGCTGTTTTCAGCAAGCGTGGGTGACAGGATAATGAATGTAGCGTCAACCCCCTTTTCGACAAGCTCGGCGGCCTCACTGATATGCGCGGTGCACAGTGTAGTGTAGCCCAGACTGAACAGATGTTTTGCAATAATCTCAGCATCATGACCGTAGGCATTAGCCTTAATAGCGGGGAAAAGTGGCCGCTTACCAGCCTGTTTTTGCAGCACCCCCATATTATGAGTCAGGTGATCCAGATTTATCATTGCCCGGGTTAAATGCGTATTTTTATAATTCACAGCCTAGTCGCTCCAATTTAAAAAGGTTGGCTTTCCAATCTTTTTCTATAGGGTAAAAAAAAATGCGCGCCCGAAGACCCGCATTAAATATAAAAATTGATTAATAATCAACGATCAAATTTACTCTGCTGTTTAGCTAAATTTGTTCCTCAGCAGGCAGAGCTACATCAGAGTCGTCTTCCTCAACAAACTTTTTGATTTTTCCTGAGCGTAGGCGCGACATATAAGAGTTTAATTCTCTTTTTACTACCGGCATTAATAAATACAGGCCGGTAATA
>DATBNI010000127.1:0-3744 GCA_036554425.1 Psychromonas sp. | reverse complement strand
AACACACGTTCGTCTGCTGGTGGGGGTGTTTATACCAGTCCGATGGTGACCGTTTGTGCAAGCTGCCACATCAAAGATATGCCGGTGGGATTAATTGCTTACGATGGTCTTATGGACGCGACGCGTCAAGCAGGGTTGTCTCAAACCGATGTCGCAGCGAATAAGAAGTGGATAGCGCATATGCGAGAATACGGCGGCGCATTTGGTCAGCTCTCAATGGCAGATGCCGATGCTGCTCCTGAACTTTGTGCGGGTTGCCATGCTAAAGGTGAGGTTAAAGGTGTGGATACTGTTCACGGCCTTTGATTAAGGCTAATTGCCAAGAGGGGCTTGCCCCTCTTTTTTCGTTCCCCAACTGCTTGTTACAAGGAAAGTCTATGAAGCGGGTTAGTCATTTTTTTCAGCTGTTCATATTATGTTTTGTTTGGATCTCCAGCTCAGTTGCGGCAGAGCCTGAACCTGTTACCCAGCTTCAGAAAATTGAATATCTAGTGGATAAATTTACAGCAGGAAAATACTCCAAGAATGGCGCTGACAGCTGTCTTACCTGCCATGGTGAGGGGAGAAAACGTGATGCAACCGCGCTATTTGAAGGCGCTCATGGCAGTCTGACCCATCCCGATGGTCCGATGCAGAATTTACAGTGTGAGTCTTGCCACGGACCGCGTGGTGTACACCCTAAAAATGTGACTATTGCGGGGGCTAAATATCGCGATCCAATGTTAAGTTTTAATGCTTCCTCACCTTTAACCAGCGAGCAAAAAGACGGTATATGTCTGGGCTGTCATAATGACCAACACCGAAACGGCTGGGAGGCCAGCATTCACCAGGTTGAAGATATTGCTTGTGTAGACTGTCATCAAATCCATACCGGTAAGGATCCTATGCTGGCAAAAGAAAGCTTGAATCAAGCCTGTAGCAGTTGTCATACGGATGTTAAAAAAGACCTGTTCAAACGTTCCCATCACCCCCTGCAGGAGGGCGCGCAGCAGTGTACTGATTGCCATACCCCGCACAGTTCTGAAAATCCTGCGAGCTTAACCCGGATAACACTCAACGAGACTTGTTTCGATTGCCACGCTGAAAAACGCGGCCCATTTTTATGGGAGCATCAACCGGTCAGTGAAGACTGTGCGCTTTGTCATGCCCCCCATGGTTCCAACAATCCGGCTTTGTTGGCACAGCGCATGCCGCAACTCTGTCAAACTTGCCATATTTCAGCGCATGCGGGCGGCGTTATTACTGGACCTGATAATGCCAAGGTCGGCGGTCAGAGTTGTCTCAATTGTCACAATGTCATTCACGGTTCAAATCATCCCTCTGGTCAGAAACTGCAACGTTAAGGGAATCTATCATGACTGATAACTTTTCATCTGTTTCGCTGTGCATCTCGGCCGCATTGGCTGTGATGGTCGCAAGTTCCCCCGGTTGGGCATTGGATATGACCTTTAGCCCTAAGAGGGCGAGCAAAGAAGTTAATCAGCAAAGCTGGATCTGTAAAAGATGCAAATCCAAGGTCGTATCAGCAGGGCAGCTAGAGATGGGGGCTGCTATTGTTAGCAATAATGCCTACGCTTTCCGTAACTTGGAGCCGAGCCGTAATGGTGAGGGGGTGGCTATTGTCTCCGGTGATGGTAAATGGGTTAACGCATCAGGCTCATCAAGCAAAGCTGCTGCAAAGGATCTTGGCCTGGAACGTTTTAAGCTTTCTGCCGGCTACCAGAGTGCTGGCAATGGTGGGGCAGAGATCAGTTATCGGGAGCTGCCCCGTTATTATTCGAACCAGGCTTTAAGCCCCTATGCTGCCGTTGCTGAAAATGCCCGGCTACCGGCAAACTGGCAGTCAGCGGGCAGCACTGAAGGTATAACTGATTTAAATAATAACGGGCATCCTGAGGAGATTAAATTACTGCGTAAAAGTTTATTAATGAACAGTGATTTTCGCAGTAGTAATAGCCTGCGCCCTGAACTGGGGTTACGTTTAGAAAAACAAACCGGGCAGAAAGTCTCCTCTGGTTATTTGGCTGGCGGGGCGACAAACTGGATCACGCCGGTTGATCAGTACACCTTGATTATTGATGCGGGACTCACTAAAACCACTGATCACGGATTATTAAGTGTTGCTTATCTCGGCTCTTTATATGAGAACCAAAAAGATTCATTGAATTGGCAAAATCCCTATTCGTCATACTTCCCGGGCACTGAATACGGTCAACTTGGAAATAGCCCGGATAACCAAGCCCAGCAGTTAAGTTTGAATGGGCGATATCAGTGGTTATCAAGTCAAATAAGTGGGCGTCTGGCCTATGGATTACAAACGCAGGATCAAGACTTTAACCCTTATACTGTGAATAGCAGTTTGTTAACTTCAGATCTTCCTGCACAATCTGCCGATGCTAAAGTAAAAACCATCAATGCGGATATTAATGCAAGCCATAGGATAAATCATCAATGGCGGTTGACGGCAAAGATTAAGGTGCAGGATCGCGATAACCAGACGCCGAGTTATCTCTTTACAACCCCGGTGGTTGCCGATACTTATGTTGCAGGCAGTGCAAGCAATCAGGCTTATAGCTACCGCCGCGAACAAGCATCCGTGACCGGCCATTATAGAGGTTTGCGCGCCTTTCCAGTTAAGTTTGGTTATCAATATGAAGGCTTTTACCGCAGTTTGGGCGACCGTGAACAAACCCATGATAATCAGATTTGGGTAAGCGCAAAATCGAAAGCATGGCAACCGATCGTAGCCGGTGCTAAATTGATTGCGGGACGTCGAGGGGGATCTGAATTTAACCTTGATGCAGCAGAAGTCTTACGCCGTTATAATTTAGCGGATCGTGATTTGTTAGAGGCGCGAGTAAGTGCCGACTGGCAGTTAACTGACGCTCTTTCATCGCTAATTAAAGCCCGTTATAGTGTTGATGATTATGACAATACGGAAGTGGGGCTAACTGAACGGAATAGGCTTTTCCTTGATTGGGACTGGAATTGGCAGGCCAGTAAACTCAGTTCCTTTTACACAGGAATCGGCTATCAGCGCTTTCGTTATCAACAGACAGGTACTAATTCAAGTGGTTACCCATCGTGGAGCGGGAGCTTAGATGACCGGACATATACTCTGATGTTAGGGGGTGAATCGCGGCAGTTTTTCTTTAAATCCCTGACTGTTGGTATGGATTATGTGCTCTCTTATGGGAAAAATCAGCAGAGTGTCGACTTAAGCATCAACAATGGAACAGGGTATCCGGAAAATTATTACCGTAACCATCTTCTTAAGGCTTGGACAGATTATCAAATCACGCGCGCAGATAAAATCAAGTTTAATGTTATTTACCAGCATGTTGACGACCGTGACTACTACTGGTCTGATACTCAGCCGGATAGTTTGCCTAGTGTATTAACTGTCGGTGATCTCAGTCAGGGTTATTCTTCATGGTATGCGGGGATTTCTTATAATCATCGTTTTTAAAACCTAACTGTTCTCAATGGAGATCTGCTAAGTTTGAAGACGCATAAATCAGCCGGTCGTCGCGGCTTTACTGTATCCGCTTAAGAACCTGTAAATGTTGAGATTAAAGGGTCAACAGACCCTAATATTATTAACTGTCTTATTTAACCCCTGCCGCCAGATTTCAGATCCTGTTTTGCTCCTTTCCCATTGCAAAAAATACAGTTTTCCGCTCGAATTTTATAAAGTTCACTAAATCCAACTTTTGATTTTTATGAATATTATACAACGTTAAC
>DATBNI010000080.1:0-5947 GCA_036554425.1 Psychromonas sp. | reverse complement strand
CGGTATCTAATCGGCATTTGACCGTCACCTTAATACATTCACCACTGAGGCGATTGATGACTAAGGTTAGCCGGGCACCCGGCGCCGGCTTGCCAATAACATCAAAAGTTTCTGTGCCGTCAATGGTATAGGTGTTGCGATTTTCAGTATTTATAAATTCAACGGGAAGAACCCCCATGCCCACCAGGTTAGTCCGGTGGATACGTTCAAAACCTTCGGCGACAATCACCTCTACACCGGCCAACCGCACGCCTTTTGCTGCCCAGTCTCGTGATGATCCCTGACCATAATCTGCACCCGCGACTATTATCAACGGCTGTTTACGCGCCATGTAAGTTTCAATCGCTTCCCACATGCGCATTACATTGCCTTCGGGCTCTACGCGGGCAAGTGAGCCTTGCTGAATCTTGCCATCGGTTATAACCATCTCATTAAACAGCTTAGGGTTGGCAAAGGTGGCCCGTTGTGCTGTTAAGTGATCCCCTCTATGGGTTGCATAGGAGTTAAAGTCGACTTCCGGCAGGCCCATTTTATCCAGGTAAGCACCTGCCGCACTGTCCAGCATAATGGCATTCGACGGGGATAAATGATCCGTTGTAATATTGTCGCCGAGTACCGCCAACGGACGCATTTTTTTCAAAGTACGCTCTCCGGCTAACGCGCCTTCCCAATAGGGCGGGCGGCGGATATAGGTGCTTTGCGGGCGCCAGTCATAAACCGGACTGGTTTTCTCAATTTCTTCATCGTAATCGACTTTAATGTCAAACATCGGCGCATAAACGGCTTTGAATTGAGCAGGTTTTACGCAGCTGCTAATGATCGCATCAATTTCAGCATCGCTTGGCCAAATATCTTTAAGGGTGACCTTGTTCCCCTGCGGATCAATGCCCAGCGCATCATTTTCAATATCAAAGCGGATAGTACCCGCAATGGCATAAGCCACGACTAAAGGCGGCGATGCGATAAAAGCTTGTTTCGCGTAGGGATGAATACGACCGTCAAAGTTACGGTTACCCGAGAGTACCGCAGTGGTATAAAGATCGCGTTCAATCACTTCTTCCTGAATTTTTGGATCCAGAGCTCCGCTCATGCCGTTACAAGTGGTACAGGCAAAACCTACAATGCCAAAACCCAGCTGCTCCAGTTCAGTTAATAAATTAGCTTCTTCAAGGTACAACTGAACGGTTTTTGAGCCCGGGGCCAGTGATGTTTTCACCCAGGGTTTGCGGGTTAAACCCAGTTTATTCGCATTTCTTGCAACTAATGCCGCTGCAATGACATTACGCGGGTTAGAGGTATTAGTGCAGCTGGTGATGGCGGCAATAATACAAGCCCCGTCAGGCATTTTTCCGGTTTCATTTTCGACTAGACCCGAGATGCCTTTTGCGGCAAGATCGGCTGTTGCAACGCGTCGGTGCGGGTTGGAGGGACCGGCAATATTTCTGCCGACAGAAGACAAGTCAAAACTTAACACCCGTTCATATTCGGCGTTGACTAAATCATTCGCCCACAGACCGGTTTGTTTTGCATAGGTTTCAACTAATTCAACTTGTTTTTCATCACGACCGGTTAATGTTAAGTACTCAATAGTATTTTTATCGATATAAAACATGCCCGCGGAGGCACCAAATTCCGGGGTCATATTGGAGATAGTAGCACGATCGCCCAAGGTTAAATTGGCCGCGCCTTCACCAAAGAACTCCAGATAACAGGAGACCACTTTTTGATTACGTAAAAATTCGGTAATGGCCAAGACTATATCGGTAGCGGTAATACCTTCCTGGCGTTTGCCAAAAAGATGCACCCCAACAATGTCCGGCAACCGCATATAGGAAGCGCGTCCTAACATCACACTTTCGGCTTCTAATCCGCCGACACCCAGGGCTAATACGCCTAATGCATCAACATGCGGGGTATGGCTGTCTGTCCCGACCAAGGTATCAGGAAAGGCGACACCCTCGCGACTCTGAATGACGGGAGACATCTTTTCCAGATTGATTTGATGCATAATGCCGTTACCGGGCGGAATCACTTCAACATTTTCAAAGGCCGTTTTAGTCCAATTAATGAAATGAAAGCGATCATCATTACGTCTGTCTTCAATCTCTCGATTTAAATTAAATGCGTCTTTTTCAAAACCCGCATGCTCCACTGCCAGAGAGTGATCCACAATCAGTTGGGTGGGTACAACGGGATTAACTTTAGCGGGATCACCGCCTTTTAGTGCGATTGCATCGCGTAATCCTGCCAAATCAACTAACGCGGTTTGCCCTAAAATATCATGACAAACTACACGGGCAGGATACCAGGGAAAATCTAAATCCTGTTTACGCTCAATAAGTTGATTAAGTGAGTCGAATAATTTATCTGGAGCACAGCGGCGCACTAAATTTTCAGCGAACACGCGCGACGTATAAGGTAATTTTTCATAAGCGCCTTTTTTGATGGCGTTAACGGCTTCGCGCGTATCAAAATAGTCTAAGCTTGTACCCGGTAACGGTTTACGGTAATTATCATTCATAATTTATCCCTGCATCACTAATAATTCTTCACGTTCAGCGATGGCGATTACTTTACGCGGTTCGCTACCTGTATAATCTGCACTTGGGCGAATGATACGGTTATTGGCACGTTGTTCCATCACATGTGCAGCCCAGCCGGTTAAGCGCGAACAGACAAAAATAGGGGTGAACAGTTTGGTTGGAATACCCATATAGTTATAAGTTGAGGCGTGGAAAAAATCGGCATTACAAAATAATTTTTTGGTATCCCACATAAATTCTTCACAGGCAACCGATATATCATATAAAGAAGTGTCACTATTTTCTTTTGCCAGTTTTTCTGACCATGCTTTAATAATGACGTTGCGCGGATCAGAGGTTTTATAGATGGCATGACCAAAACCCATTATTTTTTCTTTGCGTTCCAGCATTAATGCCATTTTCTCTTTAGCATCTTCCGGTGAAGTGAATTTTTCAATCATATCCATGGCTGCTTCATTTGCACCGCCATGCAATGGACCACGCAGCGTACCAATGGCCCCTGTGGTGCAGGAAAAAATATCTGATAATGTTGAAGCACAAACACGTGCAGTAAATGTCGAGGCATTAAACTCATGCTCTGCATATAAAATTAATGATACATCCATCACGCGCTGATGTTGCAGCGAGGCTGTTTCACCCTTTAATAATTTAAGCAGGTGTCCGCCGAGTGAAGGCTGGTCGGTCTGGCAATCAATTTCAACACCATGATGAGAGTATCTGTACCAGTAGCACATGATCGCAGGAAAGGCTGCCAGTAATCGATTTGAAGCCCGCACTTGCTCAGAAAAATCCTTCTCAGGTTCCAGATTACCCAAGAAGGAACAACCCGTTCTCATCACATCCATCGGGTGCGAGTCAGCAGGAATAAGCTTTAAAACCTCCTTTAAAGCTGGTGGTAAATCACGCATTGCATGGAGTTCTGTTTTATAGCTGTCGAGCTGCTGCTGGGTAGGTAATTCCCCATTGAATAATAAATAGGCAACTTCTTCAAAAGTAACATTCTCTGCAAGATCTGCAATATCATAACCACAATAGGTTAAGCCGCTACCGGATTGTCCAACTGTACATAATCTCGTTTCACCAGCACTTTGGCCTCGAAGACCAGCACCCGTTTTTTTATCACTCATATGCTTTCCTTATACTTATTTAAGTTTAATTGTACCGTTCGGGTTATTTTCTTTTTTGATCGGCAAATAATTCATCAAGTTTTTGCTCGTAATCGTGGTAGCCGAGGTAGTTGTATAACTCCATACGTGTCTGCATCGTATTGACGACTGCTTTTTGGTCTCCATCGACGAGCAGGGTTTTATAAACTGATTCAGCGGCTTTATTCATTGCTCTAAAAGCGGAAAGAGGGTAGAGCACCATCGCGCAGCCCCATTCGCCTAGTTGTTTCTTATTCCATAATTCGGTTTCACCAAATTCAGTGATATTGGCAAGAATAGGGACATTCAATGCTTCCGAGAATGCACGGTAGTGCGCTTCAGTTTTGATAGCCTCGGCAAAAATACCATCGGCTCCGGCTGCAACGTAGGCTTTTGCGCGTGCAATGGCCGATTCCAAGCCTTCCTGGGCGAAGGAATCGGTGCGCGCCATAATAAAAAAGTCGCTATCGATACGTGCATCCACTGCGGCCTTAATGCGATCTGCCATTTCCTGTATTGAAACAATCTCTTTATTAGGACGGTGACCGCAACGCTTTTGCGAAACCTGATCTTCAATGTGTACGGCAGCCGCGCCGGCTTTTTCCATATCACGAATGGTTTTAGCAATATTAAAAGCGCCTCCCCATCCGGTATCAATATCAACCAATAAAGGTAAACTCGATGCGGCTGTAATACGCTGCACATCAGCAATGACATCGTTTAATGAGGTCATGCCCAAATCAGGTAAGCCATAAGAAGCATTAGCGACGCCCCCGCCGGACAGATAAATGGCCTGATGGCCAAGTTGCTCTGCCATCATGGCGCAGTAAGGATTGATGGTGCCGACCACCTGCAGCGGTTGGTTATTCATAATTGCTTGTCTGAATTTTTTACCTGGCGTCATTAGCTTTTTCCTTTTCTTCTATTAGTTGATTTTCGATTAATTCCCGGCTGCGTTTGATATGCCGGCGCATTAACATTTCTGCGAGTTCAGCATCCCGCTCTTTGATGGCGGTGAGTATATTAAAATGTTCGTTGAGAGCGTGTGTCGGTCGTGACTGAGTACTGGGTGACTGGTAGCGATACATGCGCAGCAGGTGATATAACTCATCGCATAACAAGCTGATCAGTTTGCTGTTGCGGCTGGCTTTAATAATTTGATAATGAAAATCAAAATCACCATGCTGATGGAAATAGTAAGCCCCGTCCACTTGTTCGATATGCTCTTTATGCTGCGTTAATAGCTTTTCTAAAGCTGCAATTTCCTGATCGGTAATATGCTTGCAGGCAAGGTTTGCAGCCATTCCTTCCAGCGCTTCTCTTACTGCATAAATTTCAATTAATTTTTCAGGACTTAAGGTCACAACTCTGGCTCCCACGTGGGGAACTCTTTCAATTAAATTAAGCCCCTCAATGCGCATCAATGCTTCACGAAGCGGGCCGCGGCTGACATTAAAAAAACGTGCAATTTCCGTTTCTGAAATTTTGCTTCCGGGGGGATATTCGCCACTTACGATGGCTTCAATCAGCTGCTCAGTTAGGTTTTCTGATTTTGTTGGTTCTTTGATTTCTATGCTATGAATCATTTTTGTCTACAATATGTGGCTTTGGTGGCCTATTGTTGCCTATTGATTGCTCTTTATCAATGTAATTGTAGACAATGTGGTGTTTTTATTTGATTTGATCCTAAATTCCCTACCGCGCTCACAAATTTTGCAGATAAAAAAACAGCGCAGGTGCGCTGTTTTTTTATGGCGTTATCTTATTAAGATGTGTTAACTAAATTAACCCGGTTATGAAAGATGAAATAAACTGTCCCTTAGTTGCTCTCCTGCATTTTCAACGGGCGATTACGATATTTATTAAAGGCTGTTAACAGTATTGGCGTGATAATCACTAATACTGCAATCAGCGAGAAACTAAAGGTGATTGGACGTTCCCATAAAAAGTTTAATGAACCGTCACTCAGCATCAGGGAGCGGCGCAGATTTTCTTCCATTAATCCGCCTAAAATAAAGCCTAACAATAAAGGCGCCAGCGGAAAATTGGCGAGGCGTAAAAATATGGCAGCAATTGCAACCGCAATCATAATAAAGACGTCCATAGTATTAAAGGAAACCAGGTATACGCCGGTGATCGAGAAGAAGATGATCATGGGTAACAGCACTGTTCTCGGCACGGCAAGCAATCTGGATATATACGGAATCAAAGGTAAATTTAACACCATCAAGACAATATTACCGACATACATGGAGATGA
>DATBNI010000042.1:0-2893 GCA_036554425.1 Psychromonas sp. | reverse complement strand
TGCTGGTTCAAAAAAGTCTCGATTAATATGTTAAATAAAGTGCTGCTATCTTTCTTCTCTTCGTATATTTTAGAGACAAAAAAGCCAAGATGAATAATTCACCCTGGCTTTTTAACTCACTGCGAATTTGGGATCAGTTAGTGGCCAGATCTGACTGTCTTGATCAGTAAACGGCCAATTTCTGTATGCTGAGTAAGGGTCGAAAATGGCGCGGTAGCCTGATCGGGTCCATAAGCAATCACGGCAACTGGCGTGTCCGTATGCGTGCCGGTGCCCCAAACTATATTCTGCTCTTCGCCCATAGCCCGGCCTATCAAGTCATTGCGTATTTCGTCGCCATATACATAAAATGCTTTAAAATCATTAACTTTAGGGAAGGTTTTAAGCTTTAAGTATTTGTTGTCTGGATCGTAGTAGTGATTTTCTTCTGTCACTAATATCTCTTTTGCCTGCGCCAGGCTGATCTTGAATTCGCTGTTGGCGTTCACTATGGCCAGCAATGATTGAGGCGATTTATCTGTTTTATCAAATTCGGCCAGCATATTGGCGAAACTTTCTTTCTGCTCATATAACTTGTCTAAAATAGCGATATTACCAAAGTTGAAATTCGGCTTATAGTCACGATTTTTAAAGGCTATGCCTGTCCGTTTTTCGGCTTTTGGCGTGTTAGCACGTGAATAACTAAAACCAAATCCCCCGGTTTCATGGTCGGCCGTAACAACCACTAATGTATCTTCTCGGTTTTTCACCCATTCATAAACATATTCGACGGTCTCATCAAATTTAAGCATTTCATGCAGCATGGTCGCCGCATCGTTATTATGTCCGGCCCAGTCAATCTGCCCGCCTTCAATCATTAAAAAGAAGCCGTCGGGATCTTGGGATAACACATCCAGCGCTTTTATGGTCATCTCTTTCAGACTTGGCATAGAGCGCGCTGGCGAGTCTTTAGTATGGCTATAGGCAATACCGTCCTGCATACCTGAGTATGCAAATAAACCAAGAATCTGATCGCCCGGCGCATTTGCCAATGCATCACGCGTATGCACCACTGAGTAACCTGCGCCCTGTGCCTCGGTTAATAGATTTTTTTCATCTTGACGTTTAGATTTAATTTTAATATCACCGCCGGTTTGCTTAAGCAGTTTTTGATATACAGCGCCTCCCTCATTCGCAGACATAGGGATCCAGTAACGCAGCCCGCCCGACAGCATGACATCAACGCGGGTAGCCAACATCTCTTCGGCTATCTCATTTTCCAATGAACGGTGCGGTTGATGAGATGCAAATGCGGCGGGGGTTGCATGGGTCAGGCGCGTATCGGACACGAGTCCCGTGGCTTTCCCTAAACTTTTTGCTATTTCTAATACGCTCTCAACATGATTGCCATCGACATCAATGCCGAGAGCTTCAGAAGGCGCATCAACACCCGATGCTAACTGCGAAGCAGAACAAGCCGAATCGACCACCAAAGCATTCGCAGGACTGTGCAGTGACATGCCTAACACACCATTATCTATCATAGTCTTAAGCGCAGTGTCACGGCCATTGTAAATGGAATGCGGGGCTTTACGGGCATATTCTTCTAACAGCCCCATTTGTCCCGGTCCCATACCATCACCGATCATCAAAATAACATTTTTAACGGGCGTTTGGGCAAAGCTTGAAAAGCTGGCAAGGGAGATAGAAAGCGCTAAAAAGGTCTTTTTAGCTGTATTTAAATTTTTCATCAATATTATCCATTATAGAGTCTGTTGGTGGCGACTATAAAGGACAGCTATGACGTTTTTATGACAGTCAGAGTTTAAGCAAAAGAAGATTAATAATAGCCATTCCACCAATGAGATGCTCTATTGGGTGGAATGGCTATTATAAAACAGAGGGAAAAGGTCATTCACCGCTTAACAAGTGTTAGCGGTGAATGATTTGATTATCAATTGAAAATCACAGGCACAGATGTATTATGCAAAACGCGATTGCGCAGGTAACTTAACCAATTTGCGTTCAAGTACTTTTAACAGCACACCATAAGCGGGTAAAAACAGGCATAAACTCACCATCAGTTTAAAGGTATAATCGACGGTCGCTATCTCCGGCCAGTTTTTTGCCATAAACAGATCATTTGATGCATAAAACGCCAATCCAAAAAATACAGCTGTATCAATCAAATTACCAACCACAGTTGAACAGGCCGGTGCAACCCACCAAGCGCGTGTTCTGCGTAACTTTGCAAAGATTTTTATATCCATTAACTGGCCAACAAAATAAGCCGCAAAACTGGCAAATGCAATACGCAACACAAAGGTATTTAATTCGGCCAAGGCACTGAAACCCTTGAATCCGCCCTGGTGAAAGATGACACCTATTAGATATGAAATAATTAACGCGGGCAGCATAGCTTTAATAATTATTTTTCGCGCTGATTCCTGACCAAAAATTCTGACCGTTAAATCCGTAGCAAGGTAAACAAAGGGGAAACTAAAAGCCCCCCAGGTGGTATGCAGACCAAAGAGTGTAAACGGCAACTGCACGAGGTAATTACTGGCACTGATAATTAAAATATGGAAGCTAACCAGTACGACAAGCGCACGGCGAATTTGAACAGCTGTTAGTGATAACATGACTTTACCTTTTTAGTTATTAAATGAACTTTGCGGGGTGAGGGAACCCGCCATTAAATTTTTTTTATTATATAATCAGCAAATAAACTGACATTTATTCGCGCCGATGGAACCCTAATCGGGCGGCATATTATAAGGATGTTTTCACTTAGAGCAAGGGTAAATCCACATTCACATCCCTTAAGGTCTTTTTTGAAAAGAGAACTTGAGAAGTCGGACTTTCCCGCTATCATGGACTATCTACATTCATCTGCAAGCAGGTAAAGATGTCA
>DATBNI010000032.1:0-11125 GCA_036554425.1 Psychromonas sp. | reverse complement strand
TATGTTTACACTTGTAAGAATCATATACAGTATTTTACACCCCACTAAAGGTTTGATATATCGCCCACAAACAACAGATCCTAAGTCAACATTTCAAACCAGAAAAATTATCTTTTTTTTCACCATGTGTTTGCCAATCGCGATTGTTATTATGTCCTTAGCGGGATACACCTATACAGCAGGAGTATTTGGCGAACGTCTGTATTTTTCAATTTTATTTGCCGCTGTTGTGTGGATTTTTCATTCCTTTTTAAGCCGCTGGTTATTAATTACAAGCAAGCGGCTAACCTATGATAATTTGGTAATTACTCGAAAAGCTAAATGGGATCGCCTTAAATCGACAGGCAGTGAAGAGCCTGAATCTGTTCATGAAGAAATATTAGAGAATGAGGCCGATTTAAAAACCTTAGACGGCGACAGTCACAAGCTGATAAATGCAGCGACTTTAGTATTAGCCATAGCCGGATTCGTTGCAGTCTGGGGACAGATGTTACCGGCATTAAGCTTCCTTGAACAGATAGAGCTGTGGAATAAAGACGTCATAGTGGATGGTAAAGAAGTGTTGCTTGCCGTGACCCTTGATGAAGTATTGGTGGCTTTCTTAGTCAGCTTAGGGGGGTATATATTATCCCGAAATTTACCCTCTTTAATCGATATCATTTTACTTAAAAACGGAAAAGTCAGCCCAGGTTCCCGTTATGCCATTGTCACGTTAACACGTTATGGCATTGTTATTATTGCTATTCTTATTACCATGAGCTTTCTTGGAATAAATTCCTCGCGCATCGGATGGATGTTTGCAGCCCTGAGTGTGGGGATTGGTTTTGGTCTGCAGGAAGTGGTCGCCAATTTCATTTGCGGTTTAATTCTCTTATTTGAACGTCCAATTCGCGTCGGCGATATTATCAGCACCGGCAGTACGGAGGAGTCATCGGGCACAGTAATACGCATTCGGATTCGCGCCACCACCATACGCAACTTTGATGAAAAAGAGTTATTGATACCCAATAAAGAGTTGATTACCGGCCGAGTGCTTAACTGGACTCTCAGCGATGAAATTACCCGGATCATTGTTAAGGTAGGCATTGCTTACGGCAGTGACGTAGAATTGGCAATGACAATTATTGAGGAGATTGCTCAGGAGAATGAACGTACACTCATTGACCCACCTCCCTTTGTTAACTTTGAACAATTTGCCGATAGTAGCTTATTACTCTCAGTAAGGGCCTATGTTGCCAGCCAAGGCGATCGTTTACGTACCATTACTGAATTGCATAAAGAAATTGATAAACGCTTCAGGGTAGCAGGAATTGTTATCCCATTCCCGCAACAGGACGTTCATATTATTTCACAGGACTCGGCCAACCCAGAGATTGGCCCTATTTGTCCTCAGGAGAATACCGCAGATAAAGAAAAGGAAATTCTTTGATTACGCTAAATTATTCGATTAAACGAATGCCATTATTTTCAATGTGAATCAATTTCTTACGATATAACTGACCGATTGCTTTTTTGAAATTAGCTTTACTCATTTTTAAAATTTTGGCTATTTGCTCAGGTGAACTTTTATCCGACAGCTGCAAGTAACCCTGATGTGATTTCATGGTCTGGACAACGCGCTCGGCTAAGGAATCAATCTTGCCGTAGCCTATCTGGGTCAGGGTCAAATCAATTTTTCCATCGTCACGCACTTGCTTGATATAACCTTTGCACCTTTTGCCAATACCCATCTCACCAAACACGTCGCTTGGGAAGAGGACTCCCCAGTGTTTATTATTAATAATAGCCTTAAAACCAAGATCGGTTCTTTCTGCAATCAATAAATCAACTTTATCGCCCACTTTATAGTTAGCTTCTTCTTTGTCTAAAAAACGGTCAAGCTTAGAAGAAGCGACTAAACGTTCACTTATATCATCTTGATAAATATAAACAATATAGCCATAACCTTCCTTCATCGGTATTTTTTGTTGATTAAAAGGGACCAATAAGTCTTTCGGTAATCCCCAGTCTAGAAATGCGCCCGCTCTATTGGTATCAACGACTTTCAGTGAGGTAAATTCCCCCACTTCCGCTTTCGGTTTTTGGGTGGTTGCAATCAAGCGGTCTTCTGAATCGCAATACAGAAAGACCAACACAGTTTGCCCTATTTTCATATCATCAGTGACATAACGGCGGGGTAATAATATTTCACCGTCGTCCTGCCCATCAAGGTAGATACCGAAATCAACTTGCTTAATAATAGTCAGCTCATTATAAGCACCAATTTTAATCATAACTTTCTCTTTTTTATTTAAATGCCCTGCGATCAATTACCACAAGGCTATTTTATCTGTTTTAAACTAGCCACATCATCTAACTATTTAGATTCATGTATTCTCATGTAATTTGGGCTTGGGTTTGTTGATCACCGCAATGGTCAGGCGGGATGTACAAACCAATTGCCCTCTTTCGTTTTTTATTTCAATTGACCAAATTTGTGTTGTATAACCTAGGTGCAGCGCCGTTGCTGTGCCAATCACAATCCCGGATTTCACACCGCGTATATGATTGGCATTAACTTCCAGGCCCACACAAATTTTATCTTGAGAAACAGCCAAGTTAGCGGCCAGACTGCCTAAGGTTTCAGCTAAAACAACAGAAGCACCGCCATGTAACAGCCCAAAGGGCTGGATAGTGCGGTGATCAACGGGCATTGTCCCGGATAAATAATTATCACCCACCTCGGTATATAAAATTCCCAGGTGAGCTGTCAGCGTATTTTCACTGGTTGCATTTAAGCGCGCTAAATCGGTGTTTTTTTTCCAAATCGACATTTTTGTCCTGTAAGGGGTTTTATATAAAAGGTTATAAAATTTCTAATAGCGCCTGCACCGGATGCTTTAATGTTTGCCCTTCGATGCGCTTGACTTGACTGCGACATGAATAACCCGTTGCCAAACATTGTGACCTGTCACGTTTGGCAATTTCAGCTTCCCAGCTGAGACTGTAAATGGCTTTTGAATTAGCCAGGTGAGCCGCATCATGTCCATAAGTGCCAGCCATACCGCAACAACCCACGGCAACATTGTTAAACTGAGCGCCAAAATGGTTAAATATTTTAGCCCAATCCCCGCCCGATGTCGGCTCTGCCGTGACTTCTGTGCAGTGACCCAATAAATAATATTGTTTGCCGGTTAAGGGGTTTTTATCACCTGTTAAACGCGTTAATAACCACTCCTGGAAAAGGTGCACGTGAAACTCACCGCGATTTTCACCTAATGCTTGTTTATACTCGTCACGGTAACACAATACCATGGCCGGATCTGTCCCGACCATAGGAATATTAAGGGTCGCCATTTGATTTAAAAATTGTGCAGAGTCCTTGGCTGTTTTAGCAAATTTATCCAGGAAACCTTTAATATGCTGAGGTTTGCCGTTTGCCTTGAAGGGCAGGATCACCGGTTTATAGCCTAACTTTTTGACTGTTAATACAACATCTCTTACCACATCCGCATCGTAATAAGTGGTAAAGGGATCCTGCACTATTAGCACATACTCTTTACGTTCAGCGTCCGTTAATGCCTGCAGCCTGGTTAAATCAAACTCAAGCACGTCCTGATTTTTTAGCGAAGAGCTCAGCGCCGGGCTTGAAAGTAATGGGATATCAACCATACCCACAAACTTTTCAGTTAATGCAGCCGTCAGCTTCATGCCCATAAAAAAGTTAAAAAATTGCGGAGCTTTACCCATAACAGGTGCGTACTGCTCAACGTAGGCAACAAAATAATCCTTCAATGGGCGCAGGTAGCGGTCATGATAAAGATGCATAAAACGGGCACGGAAAGTAGGTACATCAACCTGAATAGGACATTGGCTGGTACAGGCTTTACAAGCGAGGCAGCCCTGCATTGCTTCCATCACTTCATGTGAAAAGTCATATTCACCTTTACGTTTAGCCAGGGTATTGGAAAATTTTCTGAATATGCTGGCATTTTTACCGGCGTAAAGATCCTCTTCGAGTTGTAACACATCGATATCTTTATTGGCTAACTGGCGTAACCATTCGCGCATTAACCCCGCACGGCCCTTGGGAGAATGACGGCGATCGCGGGTGACTTTAACCGAGGGGCACATGGGTGATTTAGTATCATAGTTAAAACATAAACCGTTACCGTTACAGTCAATGCTCTGTTTAAAACTCTCGCGAACCTTGATGGGGATTTGACGATCAAAGCTACCGCGTTTTACCGCGTCCACACTGACTAACAATTCATCTGAGGTGATAGGTGTGCAGATTTTTCCCGGGTTTACACGGTTGTTTGGATCAAATACCGCTTTAATTTTACGTAACTCAGCGAACAGTTCTTCACCGAAAAATTCAGGGCCATATTCACTGCGAAAGCCCTTACCGTGCTCTCCCCACATTAAACCTTTATATTTGGAGGTTAATGCCACCACCTGATCGGAAATGCTGCGCAGCATTTTTTCCTGCTTCGGATCGCACATATCCAGCGCAGGACGGACATGTAATACCCCTGCGTCCACATGGCCAAACATGCCATAATGCAGATTGTGATCATCCAGTAACTGCCGGAATTCAATAATGTAAGCCGCTAAATTTTCCGGCGGCACACAGGTATCTTCTACAAAAGGGATAGGTTTTGCACTGCCCGCGGTCTTGCCTAACAAACCGACCGCTTTTTTACGCATGCCGTAAATTTTATTGATATCGTCCAAATCATTACAAATTTGGTAAGCAATCACGCCGGCTTCTTGATTGGCAATTAATTTATCTAATTTTATAATTAAATCGTTGACCTTTTGCGCTTGTATTTGCTCGTTTTCCTCAACAAATTCAACGATATTTAACCCGTCGACAATTTTATTCGGCACATCGGTTATTAACTGGCTAACGCTGTGCCAGACAATATCTTGTTTGGCCAGGTTTAACACCTTCGAATCAATGGTTTCGACCGATAACGCATTGGCTTGCACTAAAAAAGGGGCATTTTGTAATGCCGATTGAAAACTGTCGTATTTGACATTAAACAGGGTGCGGTAAGTGGGGATTTTTTGCACGTCTAATTTGGCTTCAGTAATAAAAGCCAGCGAGCCTTCGGCGCCGCATAAAATACGGGTTAAATCGACAGCACCTGTTTGCGCATCATAAACGTGCTTTAAATCATAACCGGTCAAGAAGCGATTTAGCTTGGGGAAACCTTGCTCAATTTGTTGCTGCTTGCCGGCACAGGTTTCAATCACCTGACGGTAAATCGCCCCAATACTGTCCTGACGGGCACTTTGTTCAACTAAAGCATTACCTTTAAGCGGCGCACTCTCTAATACCTGACCGTCGACTAATACCGAGGTTAAGGCTAGGACATGATCACTGGTTTTACCATAAACGAGCGACCCCTGGCCTGAAGCATCGCAGCTTACCATGCCGCCAATAGTCGCGCGGTTACTGGTCGATAAATCAGGCGAAAAAAACAGACCAAAGGGGCGCAAAAATTCGTTCAGCTGATCTTTAACAACCCCGGTTTGTACCCTTACCCAGCCTTCAGCCTCATTCAGTTCAATAATTTGGTTCATAAAACGCGACAGGTCCAAGACCAGATCATTGCTTAAGGACTGGCCGTTGGTACCCGTGCCGCCGCCTCGAGGTGAAAAACGAATAGTTTCGAATTGATCAGCTTGCGCAAGTTTACAAATTTCAACAATATCTTGGGTCGAGCGGGGAAAGAGAACGGCTTGCGGCAAACACTGATAAACGCTGTTATCCGTTGCAACAGCAAGACGACTGGCATAACTTTTTTCTATGTCGCCGGAATAGTTTGTTGCACTTAACGCCGTTAAAAATGCAAAGTAATCTTGTTTAATATTCTCTTGATGAGATAAGTTTGGGATCATGTCTACAGTACCCTAGTCGGTTATTTTCTGATATTGCTGATGTTAATAAAAATGGCTGTCATATTAGCACAAATTTTAAATCTGGTTAGATCAATAATAGCGGCTAATTAATGACAAATAAACAGCCGAGCCTAAAGGCTCAGTTCCGAAAACACACTAGAATACCCAACCAATGCGGCTACGAAAATTCCCGTACGTTTTTCTTGGGATGAACAAATCTTTTAGCAAAGGAAATCCTGGAGCGACAAATTTTTCAGGAAAAAATTTGAACGTTGGAATTTACGACAACGACCTGAAAGGCGTAGGGCAGGACGCCCGGAGTCATTTACGCCAGTTCAGGTCATGAACGAGCTTAAGCTCTGCGTGCCCTTTCCTTCTCCAGCTGCACCATAAAAAGACTGATACTAATACCTATTCCGTTAATTAAGTGAGCAAATGTTGCGCAGAAAAGAAAGATCCCTTTACAAAAATTTAAACGCAAAAATAATTTCTTTTAACCGGCAAAATTGATTAGTTATTTATCGGATTTGCTGTATATAGTATTGCCAAACTGATTGCACTTCAAAGGAGAAGACAACAAATGGCTAAACATAAGAAAGTGGCAAAAGCGCCAGAGCTGAGCCCAAAACAACTACCGCTACAAAAACAGGCAGACCTTGGACGAGGGTCGATCAACCACTGTGCATTGGCGGCACTGGTAACAAGCAAGGTTTTTTGCATGAGAGTCGTAAAAGCGCAGAAAGGCAAAGGTTCATTTAATCGTAAAGCAAAGCACTCCGGAAAAGAGTGTTATCAAATAGCGGCTTAATCCCCCAGTCATTATTTGATAACACTTTTTTAAATCGTTTTTGAGCGCAGGAGCAAAAGGCTGGACAGCCAAGCTTTTTTACGATTTAGGCAAAAGGAAAGACGCTAATGGCAAGTTCTGAGAGCCTGTACACAATTTATCATTTGGAACCGCGCCTTCAGGCGGGGCAATGTTTTGTAAAAACATCCTATCAATAATAATCATACCAAAGGTATTAATTAAGTGAGCAGATTTATTATTAAAAATCTTCACTACTGCTTTATGAGTGTCAATTTTACCTTTGAAGGCACTGATCATAAATTTAAGGCCTTTGGTAATATTCAACTCACATAGTGAGGCGAATGGCGACCTTATTTCCTTATCATTTATGCCAACGACAGCGGTGAAGAAGATCAACCGTTTTTATTGATTAATGGTAAAGTGTTTAAACAAAAATGTTAACTTAACAAGGTTAAAATCAGCTATGGGCCTCTTATCTCTTTTAATGCAGAACCCGCTAACATTTTTAATGTTAGCGATACCGCTTTTATATTCCATTATTTTTCATGAAATTGCACACGGGCTGGTTGCATCCTGGTTTGGTGATAACACGGCAAGGCGTTCCGGGCGATTAACCCTCAACCCTGTTGCACATATCGATCCGATTGGCACCCTGATGCTGTTGCTTGTTGGATTTGGCTGGGCTAAGCCGGTACCGGTAAATTTCGCCAACCTAAGACCCTCGCGGCTCGGTGTTATTTGTGTCGCGCTTGCAGGTTGTACAATTAATATCGTCATTGCAATGGCTGCAATATTGTTGATCCAGTTTGACGTTTTTAATACGAGTTCCGTATTTGCAGCAATTTTACCTATTGTGGCAAAAATTAATATTATGCTGGCGGCCTTTAACTTAATTCCTATTCCCCCGCTTGATGGCTCTAGAGTGCTGATGGAATTTCTGCCAAGACAGATGCAGGCAACATTAGGCAAGGTCGAACCCTATGGTTTTTTTATCATACTGATACTGCTCTATACCGGTGTTTTGTACCCTGTGATTGATCTTGTCCAGAATGTGATTTACAGCTTTATCGCGCTATTTTTTGCTTAGTAACGAGTCGCAGCTTTGCTTGAGCCTCTGCTAAACAAACAACAGCAGAGATCTAGAGTCCATATATGTCCTCATCTACTTGTTTCTGTGCATGGCTGACGATATTGCTCTTTGCTGATCTGAGCATACAAGGCAATCCCAGAGCAGCAGCCTAATATGCTAAAGCCAAGCCAGAGCCAAAGTGGCGTAAACTCAGGAAGACCTAATAACCACCCCGCCCCCCAGTTGCCGATAAAGGCAAAAAAACCACCAATACAGGAATGTAAACCGTAATAGCTTGCTAAACGCGAGGGATCAGCAAAACGGGGTACGTAAGCTGTGATCAGGGGATGGGCTATCATTGAGCCAAGACTTAACAGTGCCGCACATAAAATAAAGGGCAAGGCGGGCCAATGGGGCAGCTTTAGCGCTAATGTCAGAAAAGCGCAGCCCATTAGCGTCATGCCGAGTGCCATTCCAGTACCTATACTGAACCGCTTTTCCAGCCAGTGGCTGACCGGAAGCTGGAGCATCACCCCCATCAATGATGACACCATAAATACATAAGTGATGATCCTGGGATCGCCAGTCTGCGATCCTATGTAGTGCGGAATAGCGAGATAGAGTTGATGAAATAATATTTGATAAACTGAAGCGGCAAGCACAAAGTAGATAAAGGCTTTATTTTGTAGCATCTGCCACCAGTCGCGTAAAAAACAGCCGCTCGGTGCAGTCGTTACGGCTTGTATGCGCGCGGGTAAATAGCGCCATTGCGCTAACAATAAGATGAAAAAAACCATGGCGGCAAAACTGCCGACCAGCATAAAACTGGCGGATAAAAGGGTTAAACCAATCAATGGCCCAAGTAACATCCCCATTTCACTGGCAAGGCGTTGCACCACAAAAACGCGGTTGCGCTGGCTATTATCAGGGTACTCGGATGCGAGATAAGCCTGACTGCTTGGGGTAAATAACGCACCAGCAAAGCCCGTGCAGAAGGCGCCTAGGATAATGGCTGCAAAGCTTGAGCTCGCCGCTAAAAGCAAAAAACCAAGAATACGTACGGCGCATCCCCAGAGGATCATAGGTTTATAGCCGAACCTGTCCCCTAGTGTCCCTCCGACTAAAAACATCCCCTGCTGGCTTAAGACTCTTAACCCTATGATAAATCCGACGTACCAGCTACTAAAACCTAAACTTTGTAGATGCTCGGCCAAATAAGGCAGTAACATATAAAAGCCCAAATTAAAACTGAAGCTATTAAATACGAGCACTCGACCGGCGGCAGATAATAATCGCCAATCACGTAACAACCTATGCCATCCCATCTGTTCATCTCGTTATTGGCAAAACCCGAAATCTGTTATGCGGCTTTATTACTGCGCACTGTGCGCACAAATGGAATGCCGCTGGCATCCGTAAATACTTGCGCTTGCACGTTATAAACTTGTTCAACTAACTGCACTGTCAATATCTTCTCGGGCTTGCCCGATGCGATCAGATCCCCTTCTTTGAGAACCAGCAAATTATCAGCATATTGAGCCGCCAAGTTGAGATCATGCAGGACCATCAGAGTGATATAACCCTTCTCTCGCGTTTTCTCTCTGAGGTGATCCAGTAACACGTGCTGGTGGTGTAAATCGAGGGCACTGACAGGTTCATCGAGCATCATAATTTTAGGATCGCGCATTAAAGCTTGTGCAAACAACACCATCTGACGCTGACCGCCACTTAAGGTACTCACATCCCGATTGGCTAAATGTGATAACCCCATATTTGCCAGAATATCCACGGCTTGCTGCAGTATTTGATCATCCAGGCGAAGATTTAACGCCCCCAGTTGCCCTAACAGGATCACTTCCAGCACGGATAAATTGATATCGAGCTGGGTATCCTGCGGCATGTAACCAAATCTGTGCTGCCATTGAGCCAATGTTTTATGGGAGAGTGTATCCTGCTCATGGCGGATCCTGCCTGCATTGAGTTTGATCTCACCAAAGAGTGTTTTCAGCAACGTGCTTTTCCCCGTACCATTGGGTCCCAAGATCGCCGTTATCTGCCCCGGAACCAAGGTAAAGTTGATGGCACGCGCTAAAGTCTGTGACCCTATTTGAATATGTAAATCGTCAACCGTTAGCATCATTAACCCCGTTTAAATATAATCAGCCAGAAAAAGAACGGCACACCAATAATGGCGGTGACTATGCCGATAGGAAAAAGGGCTCCGGGGACTATCACTTTGGACAGCACGGAAGCCGTGGACAGTAAAAATGCGCCAATAAGAAAAGAGAGCGGCAAGAAGAAGCGTTGATCCTCGCCCACCAGCATTTTCGCTATATTGGGTGCGACAATACCGATAAAGCCGATAATACCGACAAAGCTGGTGACTGTTGCTGTCATTACAGCGACGATAACGAGTGTTTTTAAACGCAATTTTTTGACATCGACCCCGACGCTTTTTGCCCGTTCCTCCCCCAGCCTTAATGCAGTGAGTTTCCAGGCATCTTTTATTAGTAGCGCACACCCGCTTAGCACTACCACAGAGGTGATCGCCAGATTACTCCAGGTGGCTTTTGATAAACTACCAAATAGCCAAAACAAAATTTGCTGACTTAACTCCGGAGAAGAGACGAACTGTACTAATGAGAGTAATGACTGGAAGAGAAATAACAGCGCTATCCCGGCCAGGATCAGTTGACCTGAGCTGATATGACGCATCGAGGCCAAGGCAACCAAAAAACCTGCGCACAGCATACAGCAGAGAAAGGCGCCGAGCGGCACAGCATACAGGCTGTTTATCCCTAAAGTGTCGAAATAGAGCACCACAGCTGCGCCAAAACCTGCTGCGGCAGCCATACCCAAAGTGTATGGACTCGCCATTGAGTTATTAAGCAGGGTCTGCATTTCCGCGCCGCCTACACCCAGTGAGCCGCCGACTACTATTGCCATCAGGGCTATCGGCAAACGCAGATTGGTCACTATCACATGGGTCGAAGTATCAACCTGAAAGGGAAGGCCGACAAGCTCTAGCAGCGCGTATAAAACGCGCGAGGCATTGAGCATAGAAGGACCGGTCATAATATCAATCAGCAAAGATGCCATCAGAATAATGCTGAACAGGCTGATCACGGCTATTCGCCGCTTCTCGCTTTTTCTCTGTTGCTCAATAGCTTGTAAAAGTATGTTGGATTGCATTTGCGCTCTTATCTCATCATGTTAATTTGTGCCGGCCGGAAAAGTCATCCATTACACGGTTCAGTGTTATCAAACCTATGGGCCAGAATTTTCGAGAATATTACCACAATACAAATGATAATGAATACTATTTGCGTTAAATGGGTTAATAAATTTATACTTATGCA
>DATBNI010000002.1:0-5300 GCA_036554425.1 Psychromonas sp. | reverse complement strand
TTTGCCCTGGCAGTTCCAATCTCTTTCTCGGAAGAAGCATGGCGATTGGGTGAAACCTTACCTTTCCCTAACTTACTCATGTTATTTACTTTATCGGTACTCTTTCTTGCTTTTTTTACCTATGAAAGTGTCTTTCAAAAGAATATTAGGTCGCGTTTAATCGTCTTTATATTTCGTATCTTCATCGCTTATGTTATGGCCGCTTTTGTGGTCAGTTTGGTTTTGTTCTGTTTAAATAAACTGCCCTTGTTAGAGGATCCGATAACCGCTTTAAAACGGATAATAATCATTACCATGCCTGCGTCGATGGGCGCTATTGTCGTCGACAGCTTTGACAAGGAATGATAAACAAGAGCCCGCTCAGCTAAACTAACGTATCCATAAATGCAGCAACGCGGAGTTTACAGCCAGGTTAAACTGCTTTAAATTTAAGCATCAGACAGGTTAAAAACAGCCTTGATCACAGGGATAGCGTTAAGAACCAAGGATCTGACTCAATCACTGTAAAAAATGTATTATGAATAGTATTGTTTATCACTCTAGCTGCACGGATTAGCATTGGCCTTATGAATAAATCACTTTCGCGAACAGCAATACGTCATCAAATCCGCACCGCAAGGCGCGACATTTCCGGCTTACAGCAAAAACAGGACGCAGACAGATTGTTCTCCCGTTTAATTAAACATCCGCGGGTTCAACAAGCAGGAAAAATATCAGTCACGCTCGCTTATGATGGCGAAATAGATACGCTCAGGTTTGTTGAGTGGTGCTGGAAAAACAATAAAAAAATATATCTGCCCGTGATACACCCCTTTCACAAAGGTCACCTGCTGTTCCTGCGCTACACCACAAAAACTGAAATGGTGCTTAATCAACATGGCATATTCGAACCGAAATTAAATCAA
Organism: Psychromonas sp.; assembly: GCA_036554425.1. Taxonomy (GTDB): domain Bacteria; phylum Pseudomonadota; class Gammaproteobacteria; order Enterobacterales; family Psychromonadaceae; genus Psychromonas. The sequence goes on along the minus strand of DATBNI010000002.1, from coordinate 4,395 downwards.
TTAGATACCTGTCCAATGCAAGATTTAGATCTTATTTTCACTCCTCTTGTCGCATTTGATACACAGGGAAACAGGATTGGTATGGGTGGAGGTTATTACGATAGAATGCTTGCTCCCTGGTTTAAAGATAAAACCGGCCCTTATCCGATCGGGTTAGCCCATGATTGCCAGCAAGTAGAGCAACTACCCGTTGAAGAATGGGATGTGCCATTACCTGAAATAATAACCCCATCAATGCACTTTCGTTGGTAGTCACATCCTCAAAAAATTAATGAACAGCCAGCTACTTTAAGATCGAGAAATCAACAAGTAGCTTGGACATCCTTCTCTATATAACGGACTTTCCCTTCTGCCACAGCCAGACACCTCGATTTGAAAAAGCATCTGCAAATAATTTGCCTATAAAATAGCCCTATATAATCATTATCACATGGATAACTAATCAGGATTGAGTATAATCTCCGCAACTTTTATAGCGAATGATAAAAACAGGAAGCCCGGACTATGACTCAAGATGAAATGAAAAAAGCAGCCGCCTATGCAGCTTTGGAATATGTACAACCAGATTCAATTGTTGGCGTGGGGACTGGATCAACAGTGACTCATTTTATTGATGCGCTGGCGACAATAAAGCATAAAATCAAAGGCGCGGTTTCAAGCTCGGATGAATCGACTGCAAGGTTGAAATCTTATGGTATCGATGTTTTTGACCTTAATGAAGTTTCTGAATTGAGCATTTATGTCGATGGTGCGGATGAAATAAATCCCTATAACCACATGATCAAGGGTGGCGGAGCAGCCTTGACGCGTGAAAAGATAATCTCTGCGGTTGCTGACAAATTTATCTGCATTGTGGATAACACTAAAAATGTTGATATCCTAGGTGAATTTCCATTACCCGTCGAAGTGATTCCGATGGCGCGCAGTTATGTCGCGCGTGAACTGGTTAAATTAGGCGGAGATCCGGTTTACCGTCAAGGTGTGGTAACGGACAACGGCAATGTGATTTTAGATGTTCACAACTTAAAAATTGCTGAACCCCTTAAATTAGAAGCGCAAATCAATGCTATTGTTGGCGTAGTAACTAATGGCCTGTTTGCAAACCGTGCGGCCGATGTTGTTTTGGTTGGCACGCCAGAAGGTGTTAAAACGCTAAAATAATAAAAGTGTGTGACTGTGCCGGCAAACTTTGTGCATACTCACACCAAGAGTAAAAGGTAATAACTAAGTCCAAATTTTTATTTGTGAATTTGCTCACAAAAAGTTCACAAAAGCGACAGTTTTTGCTATTTTAACCTCACCAAAATTACACTTCCCATTTTACCAGCTAAGTCTGCTTATATAAGTACCTAGTTGGTATATTGGAACTCTTAAAAATTGTTTGTCCATTTACCTTATTGACAGGTCACAAGGAAATATAATGACTAAGCTTTCGCTTGATAAAGATAAAATAAAAATTCTGCTACTTGAAGGATTACATCAGAGTGCGGTTGATACCTTCACCCAGGCTGGTTATACCAACATCCAAAATATCAAAACAGCGTTAAGCGAAGAAGAGTTAATTGAAAAAATTAAAGATGCCCATTTTGTTGGTATCCGTTCCCGTACCAACCTCAATGCAACTGTATTAGCTGCGGCGGAAAAACTGGTTGCCGTAGGTTGTTTTTGTATTGGTACCAACCAGGTTGATTTAGATGCCGCCCAGGCAAAGGGTGTCGCAGTATTTAATGCGCCTTTTTCAAATACCCGCAGTGTGGCTGAATTAGTATTAGGTCAGGCATTATTATTATTGCGCGGTATTCCAGAGCGTAATGCAAAAGCGCATCGTGGCGAGTGGGATAAATCAGCCGATAAATCCTATGAAGCGCGTGGTAAAAATTTAGGTATTGTCGGTTACGGCCACATCGGAACCCAGTTTGGCATTCTTGCTGAAAACTTAGGTTTTAAAGTGTCATATTACGATATCGAAAACAAATTAAGCTTAGGTAATGCCGTCCAAGTCGCGACCATGGAAGCCTTGCTTGCCCAGTCTGATATCATCAGTCTGCACGTGCCTGAACTTGACTCGACTAAAAACATGATGGGCGCTAAAGAGTTTGCCCAAATGAAAGACGGTGCAATCTTTATGAACGCAGCACGTGGAACCGTTGTTGATATCCCTGCGTTATGCGCTGCACTTGAAAGTAAAAAACTCTCTGGCGCCGCTATTGACGTGTTCCCAACGGAACCTGCATCAAATAAAGAAGAATTTATTTCTCCGCTGCGTCAGTTTGATAATGTACTGTTAACTCCTCACGTTGGTGGCAGCACCCAGGAAGCACAAGAAAATATTGGCTTTGAAGTTGCCGGCAAGTTAGTAAAATACTCGGATAATGGTTCAACATTATCTTCTAAGAACTTCCCTGAAGTCTCTTTACCATTGCATACTGATACCAGCCGTTTACTGCATATTCATAAAAACATGCCTGGCGTCTTAACCAAAATCAACTTGGTATTTACAGAGTACGGCATCAACATCGCCGCACAATACCTGCAAACAAATGCAAATATTGGTTATGTGGTCATTGATGTACACAGTGATGATGCTAATCTGGCATTAAGCAAATTAAAAGAGATTGAAGGTACGATTAAAGCGCGTTTATTAAGATAAACCAACGCAACACTTCCTACCTTTAAAAAAACCTGAATAGTGATATTCAGGTTTTTTATTGGCGGTAATAAAAGTGCTTCCCGGCAAAATTGATTATCCGGCTTGATCATTTAAAAAAAGAACCTACTTCTAAAAGTTTTGCGGTTGGTGTAGAAAACTCCAGGCGATAAAACGACTCACTTTCTGTCCTTGCGCCATTTTAATCACCTTTACATGCGCGGCGCCCGCTTTTTCAAGCTCTTTTTTCAAGGGCGCGATGTTTTCCGACTTTGAAACTAAACTGCTGAACCAGCACACCTGCCCGGCATACTCTTTACTTTCCTGGATCATCTGCTTTAAAAATGCGATTTCCCCTCCGGCACAACAAAGCTCCCCTTCCTGCCCGGCAAAATTAAGTAACAGCGATGAATTATTTGGATCTTTACTGAGATTCTTAATTTTCCGGGAGCTCCCGGCAAGCGCTTTTTCCATAGAGGCATGAAAAGGGGGATTACACATGGTTAAGCTGAACTTGTCTTTGGGTTTAATGATCCCCGCAAAAATGGCCTGTTTATTCGCTTGTAACTGCACTTTAATAAAAGGTTTAAGCGCGGCATTTGATTTTATAATCAGCTCCGCCATCTTTACCGATAACGGATCAATATCCGTTCCCACAAAAGACCATGCATAACTCTGGCTGCCTAAAATGGGATAAATACAATTTGCGCCTGTGCCTATATCTAATACCTTAACCTGCTTACCTTCGGGGATCTTTCCGTTAAAGGTTTCGCCCAATAAATCCGCAAGATAATGAATATAATCAACCCGTCCCGGAATTGGCGGGCATAAATAACCCTGCGGTATTTGCCAGAAATCAACATGATAAAACTGTTTAAGCAAAGCTTGATTGAGCAGTAATACCGCCTGTGGCTCACTAAAATCAAGTGTTTGTTCACCTTTAGGATTAGTCCTTAAAAAGGCACTTAATGATGGAGATTGTTGGCAAAGTTGTTTTAAATCGTAATGACCCCGGTGTAAATTTCTAGGATGTAATAATTTTTTAACTTCTGTACTCTTGGTCATTTAATTTATCCAAAAAATGAGCGGCTAAAAACGTCTATGCCATGACAGCACTAACGTCATTGTAAAGTGTATGCTTAGGGACTCATAAGCTCACATAGTGTATTCACTCAATTCACCGCGAATATCCAGGACATTTCTTTTATAGCGAAATTTTATCATCTGATGATCCAGCGAGGCTGCAAACCAGGCAATAAAAATCCGATCCTTTTTTTTCATCTGCTCAACACGGTAGCTCTCAAATTTGCCAAATTTACTGTCAATTATCTCTTTCCCGGTAACTTTAAAAAAGTAGTGCGCGACGGAATCCGAGGTTTGCATAAAAAACTCAAAGTCAGTTTGTCCGGCTTTTAATCCTTTGCGGATTTGCAGGAGAATGGTATTAAAATCCACAAGATACTCTTCCGGATTGCTGTAATGGGTGGTTTTTCCATTATTAACTATGGTTGTATTGTGACCGTCATTAGAAAATTTAGCAGACATACTCACAGTACTGAAGCCGATACTCTGACGTGAAAAACCTTTACTTAAATAACGCTGGGATTTTTCATCCCAATAAATATCTGAACTTTGGTTACCGCCGAATTTCATCAGTAAAAAGGACAGATCAGCAATGGTATTAACCTTAATTTGATCGTTTTTCAATTGCAGTTCTCTGAAAAACGATCAAATTAAGGTTAATACCA
>DATBNI010000596.1:0-4469 GCA_036554425.1 Psychromonas sp. | reverse complement strand
TTGCAGGATAAGGATGGCCGGCAATTAAGCTTTGAATTTTTACTTTACAGCAAGGATTTCGAACGTGTGGTTCATCCCTTTCGCCGTAATTTGCAGCGTATCGGCATCAAAACAACCATTCGACTGGTGGATGTTTCCCAGTTCATCAACCGCTTAAATAATTTTGATTTTGACCTGGTATCATTGCGCAAAGGGCAGTCAATATCACCGGGCAATGAACAATCAGGTCATTGGGGCTGTGATAGTATTATGGAGCCCGGAACCGCCAATTGGTCCGGGGTTTGTCACCCGGTCGTTGATCAGCTGGTCAATCAATTAATTATGGCCGATACACGGGAAGAATTAGTGCAGACAACCAAAGCCTTAGACCGGGTTTTGCTCAGTCTGCATTTTGTTATTCCCCAGTGGTACCTGCCCGCCTATCGAATTGCCTATTGGAACAAGTTTTCTCATCCGGATATTGCGCCAATATATGATTTGGGTTTGTCCACCTGGTGGTCAACTCAGGCCGAAAATATGAAGGAAGAGAGTCAATAATGAATTATTATATTTTAAGACGTTTATTGCTTATTATTCCGACCTTGTTAGGCATTATGACGATTAATTTTTTTATTGTGCAGATTGCCCCAGGTGGTCCGGTTGAACAAGCTATTGCACAATATCAGGGAATAGGCGACGCTAATACAACACGCATCGCATCTGGTACGAACAGTGAAATAAAACAGGGTGGTGAAAGTAAATACCGCGGTTCCCGAGGGGTGGATCCGGAATATATTAAAGCACTTGAAAAACTCTACGGTTTTGATAAACCTATTCTCGATCGTTATTTTTCAATGTTATGGCGTTATATTAAATTTGATTTCGGCGAAAGTTTTTATCGCAATGAAAAAGTCACCGATTTAATCATATCAAAAATGCCGGTTTCAATTTCATTGGGGCTTTGGACGACGCTGCTGGCTTACTTGATTTCTATCCCCCTGGGAATAAAAAAAGCCACCTCACATGGCCATTCTTTTGACATTTGGACCAGTACCATAGTCACAGTCGCTTATGCGCTGCCGAGCTTTATTGTCGCTATTATGCTGATTGTTCTCTTTGCTGGCGGCTCTTATTATGACTGGTTTCCGCTGCGCGGATTAACCTCGGATAATTTCTCAGAGTTAAGCCTGATGGCGCAAATTAAAGATTATTTCTGGCATCTGACCCTGCCTGTCTTTGCCTCTGTGTTAGGCAGTTTTGCAACCCTGACTATGCTCACCAAAAACTCCTTTCTTGATGAAATTCATAAACAATATGTGGTCACTGCACGCGCCAAGGGCTGCTCTGATAAGCGGGTTTTGTATGGACATGTGTTTAGAAATGCCATGTTATTAGTATTGGCGGGTTTACCCGCGGCACTGATTGGTATTTTTTTTACAGGCTCAATGCTAATCGAAGTTATTTTTTCTTTAGACGGCTTAGGTCTATTAAGCTTTGAATCCGTTATCAACCGGGATTATCCGGTGATTTTTGCCTCGCTCTATATCTTTACCATAGTGGGCTTAGTTTTAAAATTGATCAGTGATATCACATATACCTTGATTGATCCGCGCATTACTTTTGAGGGGCGTTAAGATGTCATTATTAAATACCTGGCAAGAGATGCGCAGCAACCCGGTTAATGCGGATAGATGGCTGCGGTTCAAAAATAATAAACGCGGTTATTGGTCGCTGTGGATCTTTTTGATTTTATTTTCAGCCAGTTTACTGGGTGAACTGTGGATAAATGACAAACCTATTATGGTTTCCTACCAGCAGCATTGGTATTTTCCGCTGCTTGAGGATATTCCTGAGAATGAGCTAGGAGGGGATTTTGATATTACCACGGATTTTAGCGATCCCTATATGGCGGCGCAAATTAACAAAGCGGGCTGGATCATCTGGCCGCTTATCCCTTTTTATTTTGACAGCATTAATTTTGAGTTAACCGAGCCGGCACCCTCACCACCCAGTAATATTAACTATCTGGGAACAGATGATCAGGGGCGGGATGTGCTGGCGCGTTTGGTTTATGGATTTAGAATCTCAGTCGTCTTTGCGTTAGCTTTAACTTTAATTAGTTCAGTGATAGGTATTATTGTCGGCGCTGTTCAGGGCTATTATGGCGGGCGAATAGATCTTTTCGGGCAGCGCTTTTTAGAAATTTGGGAAGGCCTGCCGATGTTATTTATGCTGATTATTTTAGCCAGTTTTGTGGAGCCTACTTTTCTGTGGTTATTAGGCTTGATGATTCTTTTTAGCTGGCCAAGTTTAGTGGGGGTGGTGCGTGCTGAGTTTTTACGCGGGCGCCATTTAGAATATGTTAAAGCCGCCCGCGCTTTGGGGGTTGGTGATAAAAAAATTATGTTTAAACATATTTTACCCAACGCCATGATTGCAACTTTAACCTTTATGCCCTATTTATTTACCGGTGCCTTAACAACCTTAACCTCATTAGACTTTCTCGGTTTTGGTTTGCCCCTTGGTTCAGCCTCTTTAGGTGAGATGGTTGCCCAGGGCAAAGACAACCTGCATGCTCCCTGGCTGGCTATTACTGCGTTTATTTCATTATCCACTATTTTAGTATTATTGGTCTTTATCGGAGAAGCAACACGTGATGCTTTTGATCCAAGGAAATCATTGTGAGCAGTAAAAACAGCGCAAATGAATTATTAAAAGTAGAAGATCTGGCGATAAGTTTTGGCGATAAAAATATTGTCAGCGGGGTCAGTTTCAGTCTTGAAAAAGGGCAAACATTAGCCATAGTCGGTGAGAGTGGCGCGGGTAAATCTCTGCTAGCTTTATCTATTTTGCAGTTATTACCCTATCCCCATGCTCACCATCCTTCGGGTCAAATATTCCTGGATAGTTTGCAGTTAGTGGGAAAAGATGCCGCAGTATTAGAAACGATTCGCGGCAATAAAGTGGGCATGATTTTCCAGGAGCCGATGACGTCACTCAACCCGCTGCATACGGTGCAAAAGCAGATTGCTGAAACCTTGCTGATCCATAAAGGAATAACGGGTAAAGCATCCTATGGGCGTATTATTGAGTTACTGGATTTGGTGGGCATTGAAGCACCCGAAACACGCTTAGCTTCCTATCCTCATGAACTCTCCGGTGGGCAACGTCAACGTGTGATGATCGCCATGGCGCTCGCTAACGAGCCGGAACTGCTGATTGCCGATGAACCGACAACGGCACTGGATGTGACTATTCAAAGGCAAATTTTGGATTTGTTAAAATCATTACAAAAACGTCTCAATATGGCGGTATTGATCATTACTCATGATCTCCATGTTGTCAGGCATATTGCCGATTCAGTGTTGGTGATGCACGATGGAAAAAGCATAGAATACAGCAGTAAAAGTGATCTCTTTTCAAATCCCAAGCACGCATATACCAAACTCCTGTTAGATGCCGAGCCTGCCGGTGAGATGAGTGAATTAATGGCCCCTAAACTTATTTTAAGTGCGCATAATATAAATGTCAGTTTCCCCTTAAAGAAAAATTTTTGGGGAAAAACTACCCGCAGTTTACAAGCCGTTAAAAATGTCAGTTTACGGATTCATCAGGGTGAAACCGTGGCGATAGTGGGGGAAAGCGGTTCCGGAAAAAGCACTTTAGCGCAGGCGATACTGCAGCTCAATAAAAGTACCGGAGAGGTTGTTTATTTAGGGGAAAAAATAAATACCATTAAACATAACGAGTTACAAAAATTAAGGAAAAAATTACAGATAGTTTTTCAGGATCCCTTTGCCAGTTTAAGTCCGCGGATGTCGGTTCGCGATATCATTGCCGAAGGGCTGCTGGTTCATCAACAGGAAAAAAAATTATCCAGTAAAGAAATAGATGCTCAGGTTGAGCTGGTTTTACAAAGAGTCGGCCTGGAAAAAGACAGCGGTTTGCGTTACCCCCATGAGTTTTCAGGGGGACAAAGGCAGCGCATATCGATTGCGCGTGCATTGATTCTAAAACCGCAGTTAATTGTATTAGATGAGCCAACGTCAGCATTAGACCGCAGTATTCAAAAACAGATATTAGCTTTGTTAATCTCACTGCAAAAAGAACTCGGCTTGAGTTATCTTTTTATCAGTCATGATTTGTCTGTTGTTCGCGCCATTAGTCACCGTGTATTGGTGATGCACAATGGTGAAATTGTTGAACAGGGAAGCAGCAAAGAAATCTTTTCACAGGCGCGTTATGAGTACACAAAAATACTATTATTATCTTCTATTTTGTGATGAGATGGCTAGCCTACTAACCTTTTGAGAGAGACTTTGTGAATAAATTATTACTACTGTGTTGCGTTTTTTTCTCTCTGACAAGTGCTGCTTCTGCTTATAATCTCGACAAGCAAAGAGAGCTCTATTCGCAGGCTATTGTTTTACAAGCACAAGGCGATTGGGAGCAGGCACAAAAAACCTCTGCATTAATCGCGCAGTACCCGA
>DATBNI010000584.1:0-6187 GCA_036554425.1 Psychromonas sp. | reverse complement strand
CTTTAGAGAGTGCTTTTTCTTCCTCCACACATGTGAGTATTTATATTTGCTGCTATTCTCATAAGGTGCAGCGATTGTTAAGCTGGGCCAATAATGCTTTCCAAAGAAAAAACCGTAGGGGTGAATACTATGATACGTAATTTTGTAATTATCGCGTTTATATTAAGCGCGGTTGCAGCTTGTGACAGTAGTGATAAAGCTATGGAGCAAGACAAAGCTGAAGAAATGCCCGTAGAACAGCTTAATGAAAATGTTCAGAATGAGGCCGGAGATATGCTTGATGCCGTCAAAGATACCACGGGAGATGCGGTAGATGGCACGAAAGAGATGGCTGATGACGTATCGGATGCGACTATGGATGCTTACGACGACACTAAAGATGCCACGAAAGAGATGGCTGATGACGTATCGGATGCGACCATGGATGCTTACGATGACAGCAAAGATGCTACCAATGAAGTTGTTGATGATATTAATCAAAAAATGGATGATGAAACTAAATAACACCAACAAGCTTTGAGTTTTAGAGTACAGGGCTTGTCGTCCACACAAGAGTAGAAAACACTTTTAACTTGCAAGTGGTGAAATATGGATGTTTTAAGTAAAATTCACAGCACAGTTAGCTTCAATTTCAACAGGTTTTTTATCGGAAGCGCCTGGCAGCGGAAGTTGCTGTGGCGCTTATTTTATTTTTTAAAGCAGCCCTATTTATGCAAATATTGCTTCAATTGAAATATTTCAGCTCAGAAACAAGCTCAAACAACTGCCCCATCAGGCGCAGTCATTGAGCTTATTTATTGCTCTTAGACAACCCTGGCAACGGTCAACAAACCTACTTCTACCGCGATTATCTTGACTTCGGTTCCAGCAGAAAGTTGCTCTTTGGCTTTGACCTGCCAATTAATGCCCGAATAGCGATGAGTGACCGTTTTTCCGATCAGCAGATCTTCAGCAAGTATAAATTGATGTCCGATCATGTCATTTTTCACATGTTTTGACTCAACTTTATTCTGCATGTTTTTCATTGGCTTCCAACTGATTAACGCCACGGCAGTAGATATGACTGCCGTGACCAATAATGAATTAAGAAAGGTTTCCGGGATAACCCCTAACGCCATTAAGGCACCGGTCGCTATCGCGCCTATCCCGATAAAAAACAGCACAAAAGTCGAAAAACCTAATACCAGGACTTCAATCGCTAATAATATAAGGCCTAATACGATAAAACTTTGTGCTAAATGCGTTAAAAAATATCCCATAATTAGCCTTTATTTAAGCTATTAATGATGGTCATCGCCTGTGCGACAACGGATGCAGCATCATTACCACTATCGGGTAGCAATACCACTGACGATTCCCTCGCAATAGCAGCCTTAGCTTCAATTGCCTTAGTTGCCAAATCGAGTTGAATCGCTTTTTGGCCCTGCTCAGTGTTAGCGGCTTCACCCACCTTGTATAAGGCCTGTGCCTGCGCTTCGGCCACTGCAATGATAGCATTAGCTTCACCTTGGGCACGCAGTATCTGCTCCTCTTTTTGTGCTTCCGCCTTGAGTACCACAGAACGCTTCTCACCTTCCGCGACGTTAATAGCAGCCTGCCTGTCACCTTCAGATTCTAATATTTGCGCCCGTTTTACACGCTCTGCTTTCATTTGCGCTTCCATCGCTTCCATTATGGTTTGCGGCGGCACAATGTCTTTGATTTCGTAGCGTAAAACTTGAATACCCCATGGACCGGCGGCTTCATTGATTGCTGCAACAATATTAGTATTAAGCACATCGCGTTCTTCAAATGTTTTATCCAGCTCCATTTTCCCCAACTCTGAACGCATTGTGGTTTGCGATAATTGCGTTACCGCAAAGACATAATCATCAACGCCATAGCTCGCCTTATAGGGATCCAGCACTCTGAAATAGAGGATGCCATCAACGCTTAAGGAAATATTGTCTTTGGTAATAGCACTTTGACTTGGCACATCGACCGCCTGCTCTTTAAGTGAACGGTCGGCTCCGATGTGATCAATGAAAGGGAAAATAAAATTTAAACCGGCTTCTCGGGTCGATTGGAATTTACCAAAACGCTCGATCAGATAAGCTCGGTTTTGCGGTACAAAAATGATTGATGATTTTAAGATAACCACGACTAAGATTAAGATTACAACTTCAATTCTAAGTAAATATTGAAATAAAATGTCCATATAATATCCTTTAATAAAAAACTGACCTTGGATTAAGAATAACCTGTTGTTCTATAACTGTAAAATCCTTTATTGTACGGCGAAATTTATTACCTTATTTGTTTGACTTGGCACAAAAATTTACTTTATTCCCCAGGGATTACTCGGATCATAGGGGGGCTCTTTGAATACTTGGTTTTTTTTTGCTGTACTGTTAGCGGTTTTATAGATTCTTAATTTTGATGCTTTATCTATCTGTAATATTGATTCTTCAGTAATGCTAATAGGTTCGCCCATTTTTTGCTCAATAGGAATATGACGGTCACGGGGGGGGATAGACAATTGTTTGTCGTCCGGGTATGGCAAACTTTTATACTGGTACAAATAAAAGTTTTCCACTTTTTCTCTTGCCCACTGATTATTACGCAAAAATTTTGCTGTCGATTTCATTCCGGTATGATATTGAAAACGATCAATATTTAGCCCCTCACTTAATAACTCCCACCCGTAATGCTGAGAAATTTCAGTGAGTAACAGTTCCAATTTCAGACCGTATAAGGGATTGTTTGTTTTTTTATCGGTCATTTGTATTCCTTAATATGACGTAAAAAAGTTATCTGGCTGATAACTTAATAATCTATTATGTCGTTAATTTAATGCATAATCTAATTGAAACTGTCAAATAAAACAGTTTCAATTAGATTTTAGTAAAAAGAATGTTAATTTTTGTTTGTGACAGCTATCTCAAAAAACAAATCACGCTGCAGTAAGCACAGTCAACAAGCTTTATTTAAGTCAATTAATTAACCACACCCAAGACTGCGGATTTTATATATACGACAGTAAGCTGTTACTTGGATGAACTTAGCAAAACAAGAGGAATAACGCTTAGACTATAACTAAATGGGTAATATAAAAATATTTAAAATAGCAAAAAAAAAGGCCATTAAAAAGTCACCTTAAGGGCTGTTTTAGTCGTATTGGCTTAAAAGCAGAACATTCTGTATACTGCGCCGCTTCCCTGATTGCGTACAACATTTCCGTTGCTGCAATGTGGCATTATCTGTCGCTGCGTTAATAACCTTACAGTGAATCAGACAATATAAATAAAAGGAAATAAAGTGGAATTAATAGAATCAATTTTTGGGGTCATTAGCGATCTCACCTGGGGATGGGCACTTATCCCATTTTTAGTTATTTTAGGCCTATTTTTTACCGTAGTGACAGGATTTGTCCAATTTACTTTTTTCGGGCGCATGTTTGATGTGCTGCTAAACAAAAACCAAACCAAGGATAAAAACGCAATTTCAGGTCGTGAAGCGCTATTATTATCAATAGGCGGACGTGTAGGTGGCGGGAATATCGCAGGGGTTGCTGTCGCTATTACTTTAGGCGGACCCGGTGCCGTTTTCTGGATGTGGGCAGTCGCCTTAGTCGGCATGGCAACCAGTCTGGTTGAATGTTCTCTTGCACAGCTTTATAAACGTAAAGAAGATGGCAGTTTCCGTGGTGGCCCTGCGCGCAGCATTATTTACGGTCTAGGTGAAAACTACCGCTGGTTGGCTTATCTTTATGCTGTGTGTTTGATTGCCTCATTTGCTATCGGCTTTAACGCTTTTCAGGGAAACACTGTTGCAGGTGCTGCTCAGGACAGTTTGGGCATAGATCGCATCTGGACAGGCCTCGGCCTCGCGGTAGTTACCGGCTTTATTGTTTACGGCGGGATCAAGCGTATTGCTAAAACGGCCGATATTATCGTTCCTATCATGGCGATCGGTTACGTTGCGATGGCACTGGTTGTTATCCTGCTTAACATCGCTGAGATTCCTGCTGTTATTACCTCTATCGTATCCAACGCGTTCGGCCTGGAAGAAGCCGTTGGTGGTGGTATGGGCGCGGCAATGGCACAAGGTCTACGCCGCGGTCTTTTCTCTAACGAAGCCGGTCTGGGTTCTGCACCCAACGTGGCGGCGACTGCTGACGTTAAGCATCCTATTAGCCAAGGCATCACCCAGTCACTTTCGGTCTTTATCGATACTATGTTGATCTGCAGCTGTACCGCATTTATTATTCTGCTGGGTGATGTTTATGTCCCGGGCGCTGCGGATATAAATGGTGTGGTGTTGACCCAGCAGTCACTGGTATCACACGTCGGCAACTGGGCACAATATTATCTGACGGGTGCTATTCTTCTGTTCTCGATCAGTTCTATTGTCTATAACTACTATTTAGGTGAAAACGCATTGAGCTTTATGTCCAAGGATAAAATCTCGGTCCATATCCTGCGTATCGCCGTTATTTCCGTGGTTTTCCTCGGCGCTGTTGCACCGGGCGCGACAGCGGTCTTTTTCTTCTCAGATCCGCTGATGGGTATTTTGGCTATTGTTAACTTACTGGCCTTAATGATGTTATTCCCGACCCTAATGCGTATTTTGAAGGACTATAAAGATCAATTGAAAGCAGGAATTGAACATCCGGTGCTGGATGCATTAAAATTCCCGGATTTGAATATTGACCTTAAAGCATGGCCCAAAAAATAGTTATTATTTTTACCATTCTTTATTAAAACAGGCCGCTTAAGCGGCCTGTTTTAATTTCTCTCAAAACCGAATATCTTATTTATACCGCATCCTTAGGCGATAAATATCTGTCCTAGAAAATAGCCCATAGCACAAGAGCTGACTACTGAAATCAAACCAACTGTCATAAATGAATGATTAAAATACCATTTACCTATTTTGGTTGTGCCTGATGTATCGAAGTTGACTGTTGCAATATCCGATGGGTAATTGGGAATAAAAAAGTAGCCGTAAAGCGCCGGCAGAAGACCAATCAGTAATGCGGGTGACAGGCCGAGGCTCAATCCGACAGGCAGCATCATACGCGCGGTGGCGGCTTGGGAATTAACCACTACTGAGACAATAAATAAGGCAAGTGCAAAGGTCCATGGGTACATAGTCACCATTCCGATAATGCCTGATTTAAATTGCGGCATTGCATATTGAAAATAGGTATCAGACATCCAGGCGATACCAAAAATAGCAATAGCGGCAACCATTCCGGATTTAAAGACCACACCATTAGGGACATTCCCTGCGGGTGTTTTCGTGACTAATAAAATCACGCCACCAAAGGCCAGCATAATCATTTGAATAATAACAGCCATACCAATAGGTTTACTGCCAACCTCAATGGTTCGTATCTCCGGAACCATGGCAATAATAACGATTAAAATAATAGCTGTTAAGAAAACCAGAACCGCATTACGTGCGGCAACAGGTAATTCTTCATTCAATGTGGTTGCGGTGGTATTTAATATCTTTTCTTTAAATACAGGATCTTCTAAACGAGCTTGATAGGCTTTATCGTCCTCTAATTCTTTGCCGCGTTTAAGGCTGTACAATGACATTAACAGTGTACCGAAAAGCGTTGACGGAATAGTCACCATTAAAATAGAGAGCAGTGTAATATCTGTTTGAATACCAGATATCTGTACCAGGTAATAGACGACGGCCGCCGAAATGGGTGAAGCGGTAATAGCCACCTGCGAAGCAACAGAGGCCGCGGCCATAGGTCTTTCTGGTCGAATGCCATTTTTTAACGCAACATCCCCAATAATGGGCATTATCGAATAAACAGCATGTCCTGTGCCCAATAATAAAGTCATAGTATAAGTTACAAAAGGTGCGATTAAAGTCACTCGTTTAGGATTTTTGCGTAAAATTCGTTCCGCAAATTGCAGCATATATTTCAAACCACCTGCAGCTTCAAGAATTGAAGCGCAGGTCACAACCGCAAGAATAATTAACATCACAGTGATCGGGGGAGACGTTGGCGGCATTTTGAAAATAAAGACTTCAATGGTTAAACCGATCCCCGAGATGACGCCTAATCCTATCCCCCCAAAGCGCGATCCGGTGTAAAGCATTAATAACAGAAATAAAAATTGGAGATATAACATAGGTTGTCCTTAACTTAAATTTTCGGGTGTTTTCTATTATCTCTATTTTT
>DATBNI010000549.1:0-7289 GCA_036554425.1 Psychromonas sp. | reverse complement strand
GCTGGTTCGTCCTGCATTGAAGCTTGTAACCATAACATCTGTTGTTATTTTATTGGTAACTTGATGAACTCATTGATCATTTTTAAGCCTTTATTGCTAGAGGGACTAATTATATGATGGATCTAAGGAGTATAATAGATCAATTAAACTCTAATAATTAAACTAAATTATCGCATTTAATGGGAAATATATATTGTCTGACGCTAAATACAAGTTAATTAAGCATGCTCAAATACACTGGTCTGATCAGTTAGAGCCTTTTTCTAGTCTATTCGATGATATCTATTTCAACACAGAGCAGGGAATTGATGAAGCAAATTATGTGTTTTTTGAAGGAAATAATGTAGGGAAACGTTGGTCAGATTATCCGGCTAAGCACTTTGCAATAGCAGAAACGGGCTTCGGCAGCGGTTTGAATTTTCTGCTTACCTGCCAGAAATTTGCTCAATTTATAAAATCCAATCCAAATAGTCCTTTAAAACAGCTACATTTTACCAGTTTTGAAAAATATCCCTTAAGCAAACCGGATTTAATGATTGCCTTAGCGCAATGGCCGCAGTTAACTGCCTTTATCACCCCCCTGTTGGATCAGTATCCGATTGCCCTGACGGGCTGCCATCGTTTAGTATTAAATGAGTTTAATATCACCCTGGATTTATGGTTTGGCGATATCTCAGATACGCTTCCCTCATTATATGTCTATGATTCCGGACTTTTTGACTGCTGGTATCTGGACGGGTTCGCGCCCAGTAAAAATCCGGAGATGTGGAACCAGAATGTGTTTCAATTAATCAGTTTATCCTGTAAAAAAAATGCAACCATAGCAACGTTTACGGCGGCCAGTTTTGTCCGCAAAGGATTAATTGCAGCGGGTTTTGAAGTGCAAAAACAGAAAGGATACGGCAAAAAAAGAGAGATGCTAGTCGGCCAAGTTTCGGCCAAAGCAGTAGCCTCTAACGAACTTAAGCAACATGGGCAATATTACCGCCCCGCAAAACTCGACAATCCGGCACAGAAAATAACCGATGTTGCAATTATAGGCGGAGGTATTGCAAGTGCTTGTTTATCATTAGCCCTGATAAGGCGGGGTTACAAAGTTACCCTATACTGCAAAGAATCGCGCCTGGCCTTTGGCGCATCGGGTAATCAACAAGGCGCTTTATACCCTCTTCTCAACGAACGACACGACCCTTTAAGTCAATTTTTTGCCAATGCATTTTTATACAGCCGAAATTATATTAAACAGATAAATCAAACGCAGCCTGTTGACTTTGACTTTTCAGGATTACTGCAGCTCTACTACGATCCCAGTGCAGCCAAAAAACTGGACAAAATTTTACAGGCAGGTTTACCCGAGGCATTAGTTGAGCAATTAAGCGAAAGTGAAACAGATAACATTGCCCAGCTCAAAATTGCACAAAAATCATTGCATTACCCCTTAGGGGGCTGGTTAAGTCCCAAGCAACTGGTGGAGGCTATCTTTCAACAAGCAAAAAATGAAGGCGACCTAAGCGTACAGCTAAATAAAGAATTATTAACCTTTAACCCAAGCCCTTCGGAAAATCCGGCACAAGCGCTGCACAGCTGGGATTTACATTTTGCAGAGCACAGCATTCAACATCAACTGCTGATACTGACAACATCCAATAACACCCTTGATTTTAAACAGTGCGAAGCGATTCCGCTTTCTGCTGCCCGCGGTCAGGTCACCCATATTCCGACCAACGATGAAATCAAGCCGTTACGGATAACACTTTGCCATGAAGGTTATTTGACCCCGGTGAATAATCAACAACATTGTATGGGAGCAACCTTCAAACGCCATGACCTTAATCAGACATTTTCTCAGCAGGAGCAAACCGACAATAAAGATAAATTAGAAAAATGCATCCCCGGCAAAGCCTGGACAGAGCAGATAGCAATAAACCACCAGGACGCGCATGTGGGTACCCGCTGCACAACAAGAGATCATTTCCCCTATGCGGGAGCCATACCCGATTATCAGGCGACTAAGATTCATTATAAAAATGCCGCAAAAGAGCTTAGCCCTGTGAATGCTCCTTTTCATCCTAATTTATACCTGTTGACCGGATTAGGCTCGAGAGGTTTGTGCTCGGCGCCCCTGTTAGCTGAGATGTTAGCCAGCCAGATAAATAAAGAGCCTTTGCCCTTTGCAAAAGAAGGCTTAAATGCGATGCAGGTTAACCGGCAGTGGATAAACTACCTTAAAAAAGGAAAGACCTTACGTTACTAATTTTTCCAGTATTTTACTGGGTTTAATTGCTTCCAAAGCAGAAAATGGAGAAAGTGCTGTTCGCTCTTTATAGAACTTTGTAACTCTTAACAATTTACGGTAATCTACGCGCTCGATTTGACAGTATGGCTAGATTGGTCAATATTTGCTCTTTTATGTTGAAATTTATGAAAAATAAAGCACATTAATGAAATACTCTAACGTTTTTATCAACAGTTTATCTTACGAATTGGCTCCCCTGGTCATTTCAAGCTTTGAATTAGAATCGCGCCTTGCGCCCTTGTATCAAAAGCTGCGTATACCCATGGGACAACTTGCTGCATTAACGGGTATTCAAGAACGGCGCTGGTGGCCAACTGAGCATATTTTATCCGATGGTGCGATAGCGGCTGCACGCAAAACAATGGCGGAAACAGGCTTAGATATCAATGATATCGGTGCCGTTATTTATACGGGCGTCTGCCGGGATCAACACGAGCCGGCAACGGCTTGCAGAATTGCAGCCGCGCTCGGTGTGAACAGCAGCACAGCAATCTATGATATCAGTAATGCTTGTTTAGGCGTTTTATCGGGTATCTTAGATATTGCCAATCGCATTGAGCTTGGGCAAATCAAAGCCGGATTAGTCGTCTCCTGTGAATCAGCCCGGCACATAGTTGATATTACGATAGAAAACATGCTTGAAACTAAAACCATTCAAAATTTCTCGCAGTCTTTAGCAACCTTAACGGGTGGCTCCGGTGCTGTTGCGGTTTTATTAACCGATGGTTCATTGCCGCTTAAAAATACTCGCCAGCATAAATTACTGGGCGCAAGCCATCTTTCCGCCCCCGAGCACCATGATTTATGTAAATGGGGTTCACATGAAGTGGGTTTAAAACTGCACCGTGAATATATGCGTACTAATGCCGTCCCGCTTCTTAAAGAGGGTGTGGCGCTGGCGTTAAATACCTGGCAACACTTTTTGGAGCAGCGCGGCTGGTCTGTCGATCAAGTAGATAAAGTCATTTGTCACCAGGTCGGCTCAGCAAATCAAAAACAGGTGTTGGCCGCATTGAACATACCCGCTCATAAAGAGTTTCCAACTTTCCAAAACTTGGGCAACATGGGCACAGTGTCCCTACCGGTGACCGCGGCTATCGCCCATGATCAAGGCTTCCTGGTTAAAGGTGATAAAGTGAGCTTTTTAGGGATAGGCAGCGGACTGAACTGCATGATGTTAGGACTTGAGTGGTAACATGAATTTAGATACTTTATTTCCCTTTAAACGCAATTACTTAGACCGTAACGGTCAGCAATATCATTATCTGAATGAAGGCTCAGGTGAGCCTGTTGTAATGGTCCACGGCAACCCGAGCTGGTCTTTTTATTACCGCAACTTAGTCAAATCCTTAAGCGCCAATTTTCAATGTATTGTCCCTGATCATATTGGTTGCGGATTATCTGATAAACCCGCGGATAAAGATTATCAATACACGCTCAAAAATCGCATCGATGATTTAGAGGCGTTATTGGATTCGCTTAAGATCAATGAAAATATCACTTTAGTCGTCCATGACTGGGGCGGCATGATAGGAATGGGTTACGCGGCGCGGCATCCGCAGCGTATTAAACGTTTAGTTATTTTAAATACGGCGGCTTTTCATCTTCCTGAAAATAAATCCTTTCCCGCCGCATTACTTATCTGTCGGAATACCTATCTGGGCACCGTTTTAGTGCGCGCATTTAATGCTTTTTCATCCGTCGCATCCTACGTTGGAGTGAAACGCAAACCCATGGCAAAAGCCATTCGTCAGGCTTATGTCGCACCCTTTAATTCATGGAAAAACCGTATCTCAACGCTCAGATTCGTCCAGGATATTCCGCTTTTACCGCATCATAAAAATTACCAGTTGGTATCGGATATCAGCGACAGCCTGGTTCATTTTCAGAAAGTGCCCACAATAATCTGCTGGGGACTGAAAGATTTTGTGTTCGATAAACATTTCCTGAAAATCTGGAAAGAAAAAATGCCCCACGCGCAGGTGAATGAGTTTGACGATTGCGGTCATTATATTTTGGAAGATGCCAGCGAACAGGTGATCCCCCTTATTGAAACCTTTATGGCAGAAAACCCTTAACTTATGTCCGGTCATCAAACCTTCAACCTTTGCCGACATTTAATCGATGCGGCAAATACCTTCCCTGATTCACTGGCTGTTGCTGTTCAAAAAAAACAATTCAATAAACTGACTTACCAGGAAATAGATTTTTTCAACCTGAATATTCGCAGTGATCGAATAGCGCATGCGCTGAATCAATTTGGCTTAAAAAGTGGCGATAAAGCGGTCTTAATGGTCAAACCCAGTTTAGACTTTTTTACCTTGACCTTTGCATTGTTTAAAGCGGGGATAGTGCCGGTATTAATAGATCCCGGGATGGGAATCAAAAACCTTAAACAGTGTATCGCAGAAGTGAGCCCAGACGCCTTTATCGGTATCCCCAAGGCGCATATTGCCCGGCGTCTATTAGGTTGGGGAAAAGACACCATCAAATACAATATTACCGTAGGAGGCAGCAGTCTTTGGGGAGGCAGCAGCTTAAATAAAATAATTGCTCATTGTGCAGTACAAGATCCCTACCCCATGGTTAAACTTGCTCGATATCAGATGGCTGCCATTTTATTTACCAGCGGCAGCACGGGCTCCCCTAAAGGGGTTGTTTATACCCACCAGATGTTTGAAGCGCAAATCAAAGTCTTAAAAAATGATTACGGGATAAAGCATGGAGAGCGAGATTTGGCGACCTTTCCTTTGTTTTCACTTTTTGGTCCAGCACTGGGCATGGCTTCCATTGTACCGGCGATGGATGCCAGTAAACCGATAACAGCAAATCCCAATTATATTTTTGCCGCCATTAACAAATATCACTGTACTAATCTTTTTGCCAATCCGGCATTGATTGAATTATTGGGCCGTGCCGGCCAGGCGCAGTCTATTAAACTGCAGAGTCTGCAGCGGGTTATCTCGGCGGGCGCACCGGCAACAGTTGCTTCCATTGCCCGCTTCACTACTCTGCTTAATCCCGGTGTCGAAGTCCTCACTTCCTACGGTGCAACCGAAGCATTACCTGTCAGTAAAATTGCCAGCTCAGCGCTCCTTAAAACAACAAAAATCACCGATGCAGGCGGCGGGATCTGTGTTGGCCAGCCTGTTGACGGCATTAATGTTTCTATTATCAAAATCACCGAACAAAACATCACAACATGGCAGGATGATCTTACTTTGGCACCCCATGAAATAGGTGAGATTGTTGTTCAGGGCCCGCAGGTAAGCCAGTGTTATTATCAGCGAAACGACGCCACGCTTTCCGCTAAAATAGATGATGCGCCATGTTCGCGCCATCGTATGGGGGATTTAGGTTATCTGGATCATGATGGACAATTATGGATGTGCGGCCGAAAAGCGCACCGTGTTGATTCCAACCATCTTGATACTGTAAAAAGTTATTATTCCATCCCCTGCGAACGTATTTTTAATACCCACCCGGCCATTAAACGCAGTGCACTGGTTACGGTCAAGATGGGCGGAAAAACAACGCCTTTATTATGTATTGAGCTGCACAGTAAATCCGCACAAACAGCTAAAAAGTTATTTGCAGAGTTGCATGACATGGCCAATAAGACTGATCAAACCATGGGTATCAGCCTGTTTTTAATCCATAAAAGCTTCCCCATGGATATTCGCCATAACGCAAAAATATACCGTGAAAAATTGGCCCTTTGGGCAGAAAAACAACTAACAAATTAAGCAGAAGCCTTCATGTCAGTCAATAAGATTCCAACATTCAGCCGCTTAGATAAAAAACAACAGCGGGTTTTAAGCCGTTTATCTCTTCAGGTTAATAAGGTATTTGTGACCGGTGCAGGCGGGTTTTTAGGTAAAGCCTTATGCCGTTTTTTACGCTCTGCTGATATTGAAGTGGTTGGCTTTGCCCGCGGCTATTATCCCGAGCTTGAGCAAATGGGGGTGCTAATGGTTAAAGGAGACATATCAGATAAACAATCTCTTTTAGGTGCTATGAAAGGCGCAGATCTGGTCTTTCATGTTGCCTCTAAGGCGGGGGTTTGGGGCACTAAGGAGTCTTATTTTAATGCCAATGTCAGCGGCACAGAAAATGTAATTCATGCCTGCCAAGCGCTTGATATAAACCGGCTAGTTTATACCAGCACACCCAGTGTGACCTTTGCGGGGATCGATGAAAACGGGATCGACGAATCTCAGCCCTACGCCAAGGAGTTTTTAAATTTTTATGCCTTATCCAAAGCCATTGCCGAAGAAAAAATACTAACTGCAAATTCAGCAGCACTTAAAACCCTTGCCCTTCGCCCCCACCTTATCTGGGGACCTGGCGATCCGCACCTTGTACCCCGCGTATTACAACGCGCCAAAGCGGGACGGCTTAAACTGGTTGGTAAAACAGATAAGCTGGTCGATACAATCTATATTGATAATGCGGTTTACGCGCATCTCTTAGCAGCTGTTAACCTAAGTCAGTCAGAATCAAGCGGTGCCGGGAAGGCTTATTTTATCAGTAACGATCAACCCATATTGATGGCAGAGATGCTGAACAAAATTCTCGCCTGCCAGGGTTTAAAACCGATCAGTGCACGTATTCCGGCTCCCCTTGCCTATCTTATTGGCGCCGCACTAGAATGGATTTATTTAAAGCTGAAGTTAGAGCAAGAGCCCCCTATTACCCGTTTTGTCGCGCGTCAGCTGTCAACCAGCCATTATTTTGATATCAGTGCAGCTAAAAATGATCTTGGTTATCAAGCGATCGTCAGCATAGATCAGGGTATAGAAAAACTAAAAGAGTCACTTTCTGTAAGCTGACAGCTATAAGCGGCGAGCTATAAGCTGCAGGCTTCGAAACTCAAAGCTGTGGCCTATAAGCTGCTTTTATATACCGTTATAATTCATATGAAGCGTTTTACCCCTTTTATGGCACATTATATGAATACCTGATCCACAAGTTTCACATTCTTAACTGTTTA
>DATBNI010000173.1:0-4234 GCA_036554425.1 Psychromonas sp. | reverse complement strand
TAAGAACGAACACCAACAACAACTTGCGAGTCTTCAATATCCTTGCCTTCGACACTCGCAAAGGTTGCGGTATTTCCGTATTTTTTACCCCAATTTATACCAATATAAGGTGCAAATTCTCTATTCAACTCATAACGTAATCTTAATCCAGTTTTAATATCAGCCAAACCTTTTCCTGTGCCTGTAACTTCGTCGTCTTTACCAAAGATATTCATCTATGGAAATCGATCAAGACTATGGCGACTATTCCACTTGCCATACGAAAATGCGTTTAATGCCGCCCACCTTTTGGATGATCAAAGTAACTTTACCGGGGTTGTTTTCTATTTTCGGAAAAATCAGCACACCGCTACGATGGTGACCGCCGAGGGAGGAGCCTTTCCATGTTAAAGGGCGATATTTATTACCCTGTCCGTCTTCGAGCGTGATGATAGAGCTAGTTTTTATGTTTTTATGTCGATGCGGAAGTCAACAATGACTTCTTAAATACCCTCTGATTACCGAAGCACCGCGTCTAAATAAGGGCTAGACAGCAGAAATGTAAAAGTATGAGCGGCTTGCGCTTACTTGTCCTTGCTGCTCACTAGTAAATCTTTCGCCTGGTTTATTTTTGCTGCCAGATAATTGCTTCCTCCCTTATCTGGGTGGAGCTTCAGCATCAGTTTGCGGTGGGCGGCAATAATCTCTTCCTCCGTTGCGTTATTATCAAGGCCCAGTACTGCATAAGCTTCAATTACAGTCATCTCACTGCTATCGTTTCTGCGAGAGTTTTGCCCGCTCTCTTGATAGCCATTTCCTGCATTGGCAGCTTCGCGCCAGTCAGCACCATACTTGCGATCAAGATAGGCAGCCAAAACCTCAATAGAATCCGGATATTGCTTACCAGCTAGGATATAGAGAGAGATTAAATCTGGCAGATCAAATTCAGACAGATATTTACCCTTGCTAACAGTGTCCAATAATTCACCATCTACTTCACCACTTTCGTGATCGAGGGTCATTTTGAGTAAGCTGGTTTCAACGGTAGAATGCTTGGATGAACCCGAACTCTGTTTAGCTTTAGCCTTCTGGTAAAGACCTTTAAAAAACGGAAAGTAACGTAGAAAGGGTAACAAGCGCTTAGCAAATACAACTAAACCTGTTCCCAGTGCTGCCAAAATATAAAGCTTTCCAGTGACCGTTAGCAAGATCAGCGTCGCGATAAACGCGATCACGCCGACTTTCGCACCGACTTTCTTTCTTTGTTCCCGTTTCAGAGTTCGAATATATCCCACTGTGATATAGCCGATGATGATAACCGCTATTAAAGCGATAAATACTAACATAGAGTTTTCACTTATTTGAGGTATCAGTTAAGCCGCAAAGCCAATCATTCTTTAATTTACAGTGTTGTTATTTCCGTGGGAACAGTTGGATTATTGGCGGCTATCTAATCATGATTATTTTAGCTGCTGCAATAAACGGCGCACGCTCGCATCCTTACTCAATAAATTACTTTCCAGGGCAGGTTTACCGCCCGCTGCATACACCGCAACCGCTGCTAACAGCTGACCTAACTGTCTGGCACTGCCTTGATCAAACTGGCAATGTGCGCCGCCACTCAATGTCGCTAGCTGTGAGAAGATACTTCCAACCTTTGGATTTTTCCCCTCCTGAAAAACGAATAAAGGTAGATTGAGTATTCCCAACTGACCTGCTAAGGCTCCAAGTGAATCCGGGTTTTCTTCGACACAATCACCCACAAATACCAGTGCGTTTACTTTGCTTGTGCGAGCCTCACTCAATGCATGTGTTAGTACTTTGGCAATCTGGGTTTGTCCAGCTAGGCATCGTACCGAAAGTAAGGCTTGTTTAATGTCATCCGCGCTGCGTGACCAAGGAAGCGCTGTAAAGTCTCCCATCCCCCGGTAATAACAAAGCTGCACACTAAGTGTGCTCACCTTATATGCTTCAACAAACATAGCCGCATGATTTTGACTAGCCATATCCCAGCAGTGCTCACGACTTGCCGTGGCATCCATTGCAAATATTAATCTGCCCTTGTCTACACCAGTGACCAGCGGAGTATTTTTGACTTTGCCAATAAATGCTTGGATATCTTGGGCGCTCGACTTTTTATCAGGAAGCTTTGAGGTCATGTAATTCCCCTGTTTTTATTAAACCTAAAGTAAAAAATCAATTCAATATTTGGCTAAAGACTTAATAGGTAATTAATAATATGACAACACTAATACCACATATGATAAGTACAGTATGTCTCCTCTGTCGGATCTGTTGCCATTAGTATATCAACAAATCTAAAAATTCAAGATTGCTTGAACAAGCGTTGACCGTTGATGCCGCCGTTGAATAGTATTAGTTGAAGGCAAAATCTGCCTGATAGCTGACCTAAGCATTTGTTGATTTTCAGCGCTGTTAATCAGAGTAAATATTCTAGGACATTTCGTGCCCCGATGTGTCTCTGCTAGTAAAATCTTCACGCTCGCTAATTCCCGAGAGCGAGCATAGTAGTGCCCAAGTAAATTTTGTCACTTATTTTTAGTTTGTAATGGGGGCTAAAGTGCCTTTGGATTTAATTGAATTACCTTTACCTTTGAGGAAGCCACTTTGCTTAATTAGCTGGTGGCTTTAATTTAATGTAACCTTTTTATTTTTATATCACGAGCATGAAGCTTAACCGTTTGATTTTTATTGTTAAAAATATTGGGTTCGAATCCGCCTATCGCGCAATCCAGCGTTTTAGGAAAGACAGGCTGGTTACTAAGGCGATATTGACGAAGCCAACTTAGCTTTAAATGTCCGAAATTTTCAATATCCTCCCAGCCTTCAGCGCCCGAGAGTACGGCGCTTATAGCAAGAAGGGGAATATCTAGAGGTTATGTTTTTGACAGCGTTCAATTCTTGAATCAATAATAGAATCAAAGTGTTTTAAGAAAGTAGTACTCATGCCAAGTACCTAAAATTAAATTATGTACTGATCGTCACTTTGCGAAAAAGTTCAATTTACATCTAAATTTATAATGATCTTGTCGTTATTAGATCATTCTTTAAAGCTAAATGGTATAAGCTAAAATCAGACCTTAAACCAGTCAACACAATAGCTGGGTTTGACAGAAAAAGCGTTGCTTAAATTGACAATACTTTTTTGATCGCTAATTTCCGCCGAGTGAATCCCACTAGTAATAAATAAACTGGATATAGATGCGCTATTTGCACCCGCAATATCGTGTTCTAAGCTATCACCGACGGCAATTGCACGGTCCCATCCGCCCACCAATTCATTGCACATCTTATAAATATGGTTTTGCGGTTTTCCGTGCCAGTAAACTATTCCGCCCATCTCTTGATAAGCTTGTGCAATGGTTCCCGGACAGGTTTTTAACGAGCCGTCAGGGTTCATGGCCACAAGGTCCGGATTACTAACCACTAATTCAAGGTTGCGTTGATAAGCTAATGTTAAATCGTCTATGTAACAGCAAAGATCACCCCGATCAAAGCCACAACAGAGAATAAATGAGGCTTCTTCAATATTAGACTCAGTTAATCCGCAATCATCAAGCACACTCATATCTTCATTCCAAGGAAAAAACAAAGCGTTTTTACCAAGCGTTTTAAATTTTCCTGAATTGAAATTGTGCCGCATATGATCACCCGATGTTAACACGTCGAAATATATATCACGGCTGATACCTGAGTCTTGTAAACGCGTATAAGAAAACTTACCTGTATTACCGCTGTTAGAAAGAATAACCACTTTCTTGTTATGTTCTTTTAAAAACTGTAATGCTTGGATCGCTTCCGGAAACGCTTCACCACCGTTGTGTAATACTCCCCATTGATCCAAAATGAAAGTATCAAAGTCATCGATTATATCTTTAAGGCCATTAATCATTTTCACTTGTGAGAATTCCTTTGCGATTAGGCGACAGGGTAAGCCGCTAAATTCGCATTATAGAAAAAAGGTAGTGGATTGAGCAATCTGTTTTAAAATTTCAACTATCCGATATAATTGCATAAAAATTGACCAAAAAAATTATTATCTGAGAAAAATATCAACGACTACCTTTCAATTCCTCGCGTTATTGCTTGTGGTGGTACTTGGATGGTTGATAAAAAGCTAATCAATGAAGGTAACTGGAAGTGATGGGCTCAGGTCTTGCGTTTTGCTATTTTAGGCAAAAGACAAGACCTTTTTTGTCGGCGCACTATTACATATTTGGTAAATAAAGAGGGG
>DATBNI010000515.1:0-4895 GCA_036554425.1 Psychromonas sp. | reverse complement strand
AAAACGCCTGTACTGTTTCACTTTATTCTTGGTATTCTTACCGCTCAACCACATTTCTTTACCGGCTGGACAGCGGCAGGTTAAGGTGGCTTTATCGAAATGAAAATCATCGCGGTCAAATTGCTTTGGTTTGCCTCTACTGCGTTTTAAACGGCGTTTTTCCATTTCTGTCTGATAGGTTTCGCTGGTTTTAATAAGGGGGTACGACTTCTGAATGCGGTGTCGGCCATGCAGGCATCGAGTCCGGTTGTTGCCATAATGATGCTCTCCTTAAAAGGGAAAGCATCGAAAATTCAGCAGCTTATTGATATGTGGGTTTAATTAGGCGCTTACGATTAAACTTTAAGCTCTTCCCTTATTTTATGCTCTAATGCAGTTATACCCTCAAGCAGCAAGACATTATTATTAAGAATGCCTCAATGCGCTGAATACTGGCTCAATAGCTCCGAGTCTTTTACTGTTCTCCCGAACTACTATCCATTTTGACTGAAATTTAAGAAAATCAACACATAAAGAAGATAGTTATTTTAGCTTTAAATTGAGATAAGAATGGATTGCGCTCTCAGGGCTGAAAGCGCAAGCAGAAACTGAGTTAAGGTGAATATTAAATGAGGCGATCCATCAGGACCTGCCCTCATTCCGATTTGGGTAAAATTTAACTGATTTCAGCACTTTTATGCAGCTCGGCTAAATGCAGCCATGTAGGTATAACTGTGTCCGGGTTTAAAGAAATACTGTCAATACCTTTTTCCACCAACCATGCAGCAAAGTCGTTATGATCAGAAGGTCCTTGCCCACAAATACCTACATATTTGCCTCGAGCTTTACAGGCTTTAATTGCCATTTCTAAAAGAATCTTAATCGCTGGATCACGCTCATCAAATAAATGCGCAATTAAACCTGAATCTCTATCTAATCCCAAAGTTAATTGAGTTAAATCATTAGATCCTATTGAGAAGCCGTCAAAATGATCTAAAAATTGATCAGCTAAGAGTGCATTTGAAGGTAATTCACACATCATTATAACGCGCAAACCATTCTCTCCGCGTTTTAAACCATTCTCAGCTAATAGAGCAATAACCGCTTCAGCTTCGCCAACCGTTCGCACAAAAGGAATCATCACTTCAACATTGGTAAGCCCCATGTCATTACGCACTCGTTTAATAGCTTCACATTCAAGCTCGAAACAAGCTCTAAAATCTTCAGATATATAACGGGCAGCTCCCCGATAACCTATCATAGGGTTTTCTTCTTCCGGTTCAAAAAGATCGCCACCAACAAGATTAGCGTATTCGTTAGATTTAAAATCAGACATACGAATAATCACTTTTTGTGGTGTAAAAGACGCAGCCAAAGTAGAAATCCCTTCAGTGAGTTTAGCAATGTAAAACTCAACAGGACTCGCATAACCTACAATCATTTCAGTGATTTCGTCTTTTAAATCTTTGGACTGTTGATCAAAATTTAACAGTGCTTTAGGGTGAATACCGATCATTTTATTAATGATAAATTCAAGGCGGGCCAGACCAATTCCCGAATGAGGTAAACGAGCGAAAGAAAAAGCTCTATCGGGATTACCAACATTCATCATTATTTTTAGTGGGAGATCAGGCATTGAATCAACACCCGATTTAGTTACTTCAAAATTCAGTTTACCTTCATAAATAAAGCCGGTATTGCCCTCTGCACAAGAAACTGTAATTTCATCTCCTGCAGTAATTTTACTGGTCGCATCTCCACAACCAACTACCGCTGGTATCCCCATTTCACGGGCAATTATTGCAGCATGACAAGTCCGACCGCCACGGTTTGTGACAATAGCCGAGGCACGTTTCATGATAGGCTCCCAATCAGGATCCGTCATATCAGTGACTAATACATCCCCAGGTTTGATTTGGTCCATTTCATCTAATGAAGATAATATTTTTGCTTTCCCACTACCAATTTTTTGCCCTATAGAACGACCCTCACATATTATCTTTGCAGTACTTTGTAATTTGTATTGCTCCATTACATTTCCTGATTCTCGACTTTTTACCGTTTCTGGCCTTGCCTGGACAATATAAAGCTTCCCGTCTAAACCGTCTTTAGCCCATTCAATATCCATTGGACATTTGTAATGCTTTTCAATGATAACGGCTTGTTTAGCAAGCTCCTGCACTTCAGCATCCGTTATTGAAAATTGGTTTGACTGGCTTGCTTCAATATCAACAACTTTTACTTGCTCTCCATGCTCTGTACTTTGTGCATAAATCATTTTAATGGCTTTACTACCGATATTACGGCGAATAACCGCGGGATTACCTTTAGCTAATGTCGGTTTATGAACATAGAATTCATCTGGATTTACGGCCCCTTGAACAACCATCTCACCCAATCCGTAGCTTGAAGTAATAAAAACTACGTCTTCAAAACCAGATTCTGTGTCGATAGAGAACATGACGCCAGAGGCTGCTATGTCGCTTCTTACCATGCGTTGTATGCCCGCAGATAAAGCAACACCGCGGTGGTCATAACCTTGATGCACCCGATAAGAGATAGCTCTGTCGTTAAAAAGAGAAGCAAAAACATGTTTTATGGCTAGAAATACTGCATCCATACCTCTAACATTCAGGAATGTTTCTTGTTGTCCGGCAAAAGAAGCATCCGGCATATCTTCAGCGGTTGCTGAAGAACGAACGGCAAAGGAAGCATCATCAGCAAACCCATCCGCGAGTTTAATATACGCTTGTTCGATTGCCTGCTGCATACTTGGTAGAAATGGCGTGTCTATTATCCATTGACGAATGGATTTACCCGATTCTGAGAGTGCATTCAGATCATTAACATCAAGAGTGTCCAATAAATTGTAAATTTTATCATTTAGACCACTTTGATCGAGAAATTCATTAAAGGCATAAGAAGTAGTTGCAAATCCCCCCGGTACTTGCACCCCTACATTTGAAAGGTTAGAAATCATTTCCCCAAGTGATGCGTTTTTACCGCCTACGCGATCCACATCTCCCATACCCAATTGTTCATACCAAAGTATATATTCTTGCACAGTCGACTCTCCATTCCAGTTGTTAACATCAAAATTATTGAGATTCATTAAATAAAGAAAAACATTCTATGCATAAGTAACTACTACATTACAGTAACATTATCTTTGACCTAAATCACTTAGCAGCAACGCCTTCCCGCAGCTCTGTGAGCAGAAGCACATCCACAGCCCGCACACCCGACAACGAGACAGGAATCACACCAAAAGAAGCTAAACGTGACTTAACTCACGCCCGGTAAACGAACCACCCGCCCAGAAGTGCGCCCTGCATCACCTGTCGTACCTGAAAGTATGGGATGACTAATAATATGGCCAAAATCAGTAATGGTGAAAATGCCATTAACGCAAGTAGGTTGTCATTCAAAATGGTGTCTCCTTCCATTGTCTCGTTTCTGTAATGGATTGCCTATAAAACCAAATAAAACGATTCCTGTTTTATTTGGCATGCACGCAGTATGTTATTCAATTGTTGATTTGATGTTAAGGTACGCTGATTTCTTTTGTCAATACATGTACATAATGAACAACATTAATTCCAAATATGGATCAATCACAGCTAGATAAATGTCCTGATCCTTTTTGTTCTGCCAGAACAATCGGGGGTGGGGAGAAAAGTTGAAAATGATTATTTGCTTTAAAATTAAGCTATTAGGAAAATACCCGTACTATTGGAAGAGGTTTTTTAAGGTTCTGTTTTTATCACGAATCCCGCGAAAACCGCGTTATATGATGCGCTAACAGAGTGTTATCCAGGGGCTAAAAATGTGAAGCAGGCAACATTCAAAGGCATTTATGCTGAGGAAGCACAAAGTTGCGCTGTACCAAAAAAATTGGCATCAGGTTTTATGGTTTGGACTGCTTGCCTGGATGTTAGCTGTAGCAAGATTTGTTAAGGGGCGATTTATGTGACATATTCCCTGAACGGGCAGGTAAAAAACTGGGTATTTACGCCAGTAATCCGTTTACACGTAGCCCCTCGTAAAATTCGTTTTCAATTGGACATATCAGAGATATGATATTTTATGATAAGGGCTTTTAGCAAACATGGCGCTTTAACTAACTAGGACAAACATGAGAGCAGCGTATTATATTTCTGATGGCACAGCCATTACATCCGAAGTTTTTGGTCACGCTCTACTTTCTCTTTTCCCCGTGGATTTTGAGCATGTCACTATTCCGTTTGTTGAAAGCATTGAAAAAGCACATGCAGTTAGGGATAAAATAAACGAAGAGTTTAATAGTTCTGGTGAGCAGCCATTAATATTTTACACTTTCGCAAATCCAGAGTTTAGAAG
The DNA here is from genome assembly GCA_036554425.1 of Psychromonas sp. Lineage (GTDB taxonomy): Bacteria > Pseudomonadota > Gammaproteobacteria > Enterobacterales > Psychromonadaceae > Psychromonas. The sequence continues at coordinate 557 of DATBNI010000515.1, read as the reverse complement.
AGTATTCGATAATTGTAATGGGATTTCTTATAACTTTTTAGAACATTTCGTTTCCCCGTTAGAAGCACAATTAGGTATAAAAGCTAAAGCTAAATCCCAGAGGACTCATGGTATTCATAGTATTAATGAAAACAGCTATGATTACCGTATTGATGCGGTTAATTATGCTTTAGGAAACGATGACGGATCTAATGTAACAAACTATGATATTGCTGATGTTATTTTGGTAGGCGTTTCCAGATCAGGTAAGACACCAAGTTCACTGTATTTAGCACTACAATACGGCGTAAAGGCTGCAAATTATCCCTTTACCGATGATGATATGGAAGATTTAAAACTGCCTGATTTTCTCAAAAGTCATAAAAAGAAAATATTCGGCCTGACAATAGATGCGCAAAGATTAATGGATATAAGAGCTGGCAGATTATCACACAGTAAGTATGCATCCCCTCAACAATGCCGAATGGAAATTAGGGAAGTTGAAAAACTCTATAAAAAAGAAAAAATTCCTTTTCTTAATACAACCAAATTATCAGTAGAAGAAATAGCGGCTAAAA
>DATBNI010000510.1:0-4631 GCA_036554425.1 Psychromonas sp. | reverse complement strand
TTGCAGTACCTAGCATAGTAATAAGTTTACTTTTTTTCATTCTATTTCCCTTTTATCATTAACTTTTCCATTTGAAATAAATTACTTTGCGACGATGATAAGTACCAATAAATTGAACGCCTTAATAAACGCCAACCGTTATATCCTATTTGATTGCCTTATCGCTTTTTGATTCGACTGCACCTTTTAACCTTGGAGTGTATTATGCAATCTTTTCTGAATGCCTCCACCAATCAATCACCCAATATCGGAGCTAAAAGTAATACCTCTATAACCTTCTCTATAAATCCTAAACTCAAATGGATAGTACTTGCATATAAACACAGTTATTCGTGAGAATTGTAATCATTCACGGTTGATTTTTTCTTTCTATAACTGCCCGTATTTGTTAGCCTTTCTTATCTATCCAATGCAGTAACTGGCACAAAAGGAATTACCTTGACTAACGCACATAAATACACGCTTGCGGGATGCTTAGCTATCTTAATATGGAGCACAACGGTTGGACTTGTGCGCAATGTGGCTGAGCAATTAGGCCCCATTGGTGGTGCTGCAATGATTTATTCAGTGAGTGCTGTGTTTCTTTTGATATTCCTTGGTGCGCCCCGCTTTAAAGTCTTCTCGTTAAAATACCTTCTGATCGGTGGAGCGCTGTTTGTCAGCTATGAAATTTGCTTATCACTTGCGTTGGGAATGGCTAATAACCGCATTCAAGCGGTCGAAATGGGCGTGATTAATTATTTGTGGCCTTCTTTAGTAGTATTGCTCGCGGTGTTTTGCAGTGATAAGCCTGTTGATAAAAGACTTTATCCGGCGATAGCTTTGTCGTTTTTCGGAGTGGCTTGGACCGTGGGGGGGGAGCAAGGGATTTCGATCAGTCAATTGGCAGCCAATATAGCGACAAACCCTTTAAGTTACTCAATGGCCCTGGCGGGTGCTTTTATTTGGGCGTTTTACTGCAGTATCACCAAACAACTGGCGAACGGAAAGAATGCCATCACCTGGTTCTTTATAGCCACCGCTGTGACTTTGTGGATCACCTATCTTATGAGTGAGGAGCCTGCCATCGTTTTCACATCGGGCGCGGCGGTTGACTTATTGATAACGGGCGTCGCGATGGGCAGCGGATATGCATTATGGAATATAGGAATTATTGGTGGCAATATGATGCTTCTGGCCACCCTGTCATATTTCACGCCGCTATTATCTACTTTCTTCTCAGCGTTAATTTTGGATATTGAACTCACTGCGACGTTTTGGCAAGGGGTGCTGATGGTCACTACTGCATCATTGCTTTGTTGGTGGTTTACCCGGAATAAACCTTCTCCGGCAATAGATGATGCCGAGTATATCAAGGTTGAATAAGTCAGCTGCACGTAGTCGAGTGAATGGCTGCTCTGACAGCTTCACTGTATTCAGACTGATACAAAGGATGCACGCTTACCGAAAGCGGCATCATTACTAACATTAATTTCATCTATTTATGCATTTTTTCATCACAAATAACATACCCTATAGATAAGATATTCAATGAATTTAGTGAGGAAGTATGTCCTTTACCATTGGCAGGTTAGCGAAGCTAGCGGATGTAAATATTGAAACCATTCGTTTTTATGAACGTAAAGGTTTATTGAAACAGCCGATAAAACCATTAACGGGTTATCGGCAATACGATGACCAGGCGCTCAGCCGCATTCGATTTGTTAAACGTGCTCAGGAAGTTGGCTTCACCTTAGGTGAAATACAAAGCCTGCTTGATATTGAATCTAATAGCTGCAATGAAGTACAACATTTAGCGACGGAAAAGCTGGCTCTGACGCGACAGAAAATAGCCGATCTTCAACGTCTTGAAAAGACACTTCAGCATTTAGTCATACAATGTGAAATAACCGAGAATAAAACTCACTGTCCCATTGTCGACTCCTTTAATAAGACTGCTTCTTTAAATAAAAAATAACATTTATTTAACAAAACCCATTGACTCTGTACCTAGGTACGGCATGTATAGTTAACCTATTATACAAGCGAGAGTTAAGAAATGAACAAGGTATCAGCAGAACAAAAAACGAAGGCTTCCATGCCATTATTGGCTGGATTGTTAGCCGCGATTGGATCCGCTCTGTGCTGTGCGGGCCCCTTTGTATTATTATCCCTTGGCCTAGGCGGCGCTTGGGTAAGTAACTTAACACTGCTTGAGCCTTATCGACCTGCCTTTATCGTAGCCGTTATTATCGGTTTTACGCTCGCTGGCTACCGCATTTACCGCCCTATTAGCCATTGTAAAAAAGGGACTGCTTGCGCTGTTCCTGCAAATCGAATTCGCCAACAGTTTATATTTTGGTTCGCTGCACTGATAGCCGCTATTCCTGTTACCAGTATTTACTGGATCCCGCTTGTCTTATAGTTAAAAATTTATATTTAGGAGTTAACCATGAAAAAAATATTCATAATGTTAAGCCTGTTGATAATCGCAAATATCACCTCAGCAGCAGAGAAGACAGTATCTCTTGATGTGCCGACAATGACTTGTCCTGTTTGCCCCTTTACCGTTGAAAAGGCGCTAAAGGGTGTCGATGGTGTAACAGCAGTGGATATTTCTTTCGACGAAAAGAGAGCAAAAGTCACCTTTGATGATCAAAAAACAACTGCAGAAACATTAACAGAAGCCACTAAAAATGCAGGCTATGCGTCTACTGTAAAAAATTAAGGGGTTCTTATTATGATAGAAAAAGAATACTGCCCCTCCCTTGAAATGGCTCCTAAAAAACAACAGGTTGCAATAATAGGGAGTGGCGCAGCTGCTTTTGCCTGTGCAATTAAAGCCACCGAAGCCGGCGCTGAAGTCACTATTATTGAAGCAGGAGTGCTCGGTGGATGCTGTGTCAATGTTGGCTGCATACCATCTAAGATAATGATAAAAGCAGCACAACTCGCTCAGCAGCAGCGTAAAAATCCTTTTCCGGCGATCAAAAATCATTCTCCTGTTATTGATCGTGCTTTGTTAACTGCACAGTTACAACATAGCGTTGAAGAGTTGCGCGATGCAAAATACGAAAATATTTTAAGAAGTAATAAAAATATAAGACTCATTAAGGGCTTTGCCAGCTTTAGCACTGCTAACAGCCTGCAAATTAAAAAAAAAGATGGCTCGCTTGATTCGCTTTACGCTGATAATTTTTTAATAGCAACAGGCTCATACCCATATATTCCGGCGATTCCCGGCCTGGCGGATCTGCCTTATTGGACGTCCACTGAAGCCTTGTTTGCAACTCAGCTGCCTGAACGTTTATTGGTCATTGGCTCTTCAGTAGTCGCATTAGAACTGGCACAAGCCTATCAGCGGTTAGGTACTCAGGTGAGTTTAATTGCAAGGCATAGCTTGCTGTATCGCGAAGATCCTGAGTTGGGTGCAGGATTACTAACTGTATTGACGGATGAGGGAATGATTATATTAGAAAATCAAAGTATTCATTGCGTAGAGTATAAAGACAACCTTTTTACCGTCACTATAAATAATCAATCTTGAACAGCAGAAAAACTATTGATCGCGACGGGGAGGCATGCCAATACCCGATCCCTTAATTTATCATTAGTTGGCGTTGAAACAAATAAAAGTGGTGAGGTCATTGTTAATAGTAAAATGGAAAGCTCGCAAACACATATATATGCAGCAGGTGACTGCGCTTCTATGCCGCAGTTTGTTTATGTAGCTGCGGCGGCGGGAACAGGTGCTGCAACCAACATGACAGGCGGAAATGCTTCCCTCGACTTAAGTGCAATGCCTGCTGTTATCTTCACCGACCCTCAAGTGGCAACTGTCGGTCTTTCTGAAAGGCAGGCAAAGTATTTGGATATAGAAACACAAAGCCGCACCCTTTCACTGGAAAATGTGCCAAGGGCATTGGTTAACTTTGAAACCAGAGGGTTTATTAAGCTAGTCATAAATCTCAACACCAGAGTGTTAATTGGCGCACAAATACTCGCTCATGATGGAGGCGAAATAGTACAAACTGCAGTACTCGCTATCCATAATAAGATGACGATTGAAGCATTAGCGGCGCAATTATTTCCCTATCTGACCATGGCTGAAGGGTTAAAACTGTGTGCGCAAACATTTAATAAAGATGTATCACAATTGTCTTGCTGTGCAGGGTGAAACTTACAAAATTAATGACTACCCAATAAAAACTATTGCGGTTAAGTAAAGATAGCTTCTCTATTAAAGTATTTGCTTAATGATTTTCAAGACGCCGTTATTATTATTACTTTGTGCGCTAAAGCGCGCGTGTTTTTTAACCTCAGGGTGGGCATTTTCCATGGCATAACTGTGGAAAGCATTTTGCAGTAAAGTGACATCGTTAAAATAATCACCGAACACCATAGTTTGTTCAAAACTGATATTAAATTTGTCCTGGATATATTGAATTGCTGTCCCTTTTGAGGCGGTTTTATGGGTAATATCCAGCCACCTTTTACCGGAAACCGTCACTTGCATTTTATTACCGTAAAGAGGTGCAAAAGCCAAATTGGCATTTTTTTCGGCATCAGTAAAGTCGCAAATGCTGATTTTTAACACATCATCCTGCACATCCGATAAATTATCGACCACTTCACATTTTGCGTAATATTTT
>DATBNI010000168.1:0-10226 GCA_036554425.1 Psychromonas sp. | reverse complement strand
GCTCATTTCAGTTAAACCATAACTTAAATGATAAACAAAGCCCCTTTGCCTGGTTTGTTCCAATAATCTGTCAGAAAAAACACTGCCACCCAATAAAAGGTGTTTAATTGAGAGCCTCTTTTCCTGAAAATCCAAGCTGGCTAATAAACGATAAAGTTGCGTGGCAACCAGAGAAAGGTGGGTTATTTTTTCCTTTTTTAATAAAGTCACACTGAGTTTTTTGTCGCTGACAATCAGCGTGGCGCCGGCCATCAGGGTACGGATCACAGTTGCGAACCCGCTGATATGAAACAGGGGTAATGACAATAAATTTCTATCTTTTGCCTGCAATAAAATACGGGATTGTGATCCGACCGCACTGTAATAATGATTGCTGAAACAGTGCATGACCGCCTTAGCCTGGCCACTGCTGCCCGAGGTGAAAATGATATCACATACTTTTTGCGGATCTATTTTTAGAGGATCTGAAGCAACACCTGTCCCCCGGGCAATTGAAAAATCTATTGATAAACTGCTTAAATGCGGATTTTTTTCCGGCTCTGCCAGCCAGATAAAGTCACTTTTAAGAAGATTTAAACGCTGCTCGATTTCAGCTGCACTAAAACGCGGATTCAAAGGACAGAAAATAATCCCTAAGCGGATGCAGCTGAGCTGTAATAAAATCAGCTTAAGCGAATTTTTCGAGAGACAAACCAGGCGATCGCCCGATTTTAGCTGCAGATTCAGCAGTTCTCTGCTTAACAAGTTGAGCCTGTTGTCCAGCGCTTGGTAGCTGATCAGCCCCCCGTCAGCCTGAATGGCTGGCGCATCTGCGTTTATGATAGCCTGGTGACGTACAGGGCAAAAATTCAGTTGCTTGTCCATAAGCACTCCAACTGTTTAACTTGTTGACTAATAGGTGTTTTTTTATCTGACTTTTTATCTAACATGGCACTTTCAAAAAATTTTAGGGTATCCAAACCGCAGGAAATATCGACCTCTTTTGCCCATTGGCCGGCAAGAAAAGTCAATTGCATTAAACCCAGCGGCGATTCAAATGAAGAGCTGATGCTGACGCTTAAATGAAATTCTTTGGCAATTTTTATAAAATAATTTAGGCGATCAAATGAGCCGATCAGTGTCGGTTTCAGGATCAGTGCCTTGAAACATTGATGCTGCTGATAGTGGAACTGCTGTTGCTGCAGGCTTTCATCTAAAGCAAGCTGCACCTGATAACGCTCAGCCAAGGCAATATTATCGCTTAAACTGACTGTTGGCTCCTCAATATAATCAAGCATCCTGTGATTGATATTGGCAAAAAACAGCTCGGCCTTTGCAAAAGACCAGCTCTGATTCGCATCACAACGTATCAATAAATTATGATTGAGGGCGCTTAAGGCTGTAAACAGGCTGATATCCTCTGCTACCGGCTGCCTGGCTACTTTAAGTTTGATCCTGTCGGGCTTATTTAATTGCACATACTGTTTAAGCACAGTCTGGTTATCACCCTGTAATAAAGGGATACTTGCCGCTGTGTTAACTAATTCTGAGGCGGGTATGTTGTGCACAATACAGTCAAGTGCAAATGCCACACTGGGGTATAACGCCATACCGCTTTGGTTGTTTTTGTTATTTTGGTCTAACGTATGGTTATTTAGAACCGCTATAGTTTGTGCGACAGCCTGTTGCAGGCTTTCCCTGCTGAAACCCGGTAAAGGCGCGATTTCAGCAAAGTTAAATTCTCCGTTGTTATTTTCTACCTGCAGAATCACCCCCTCGCGCGCGGTGAGCTTAATCCCTTTAAATAAGAGCGGTGTTTTAAAGGGGAGCCGATAGCGAAACAGTTTAGCCTGTTGAAATATTGGAATATTGATAGTTTGCTGCATATCCTGCATGTTAATCACTCTTGATAATGCAGGGTGACACGGGAGGTTAGCTTGGTCACCAGTTCATAAGCTATGGTGCCTATTTTTTGTGCGACACTTTCTGCGGGTAATCCCTCCCCCCAGAGTGTCACATCGTCGCCGACTTTATCCTGACTATGTAAGCCCAAATCAACCGTGAGCATGTCCATTGAGACGCGACCCACAATAGGGACTATTCGCCCGTTGACAAGGACGGGTGTGCCCTGAGGTGCTAAACGCGGATAACCATCACCATAACCCACGGCCACCACGCCAAGCCGGGTATCCTCCTGGGCTGTCCAGTTGGCGCCGTAACCGACACTGTCTCCCGCTTTATGCTCACGTATTGCAATCAAAGATGATTTTAAGGTCATTACCGGACGTAATTGTAAGTCCTGTGCTAGTCTGTCGGCAAAAGGTGACATACCATAGAGGGTGATTCCCGGGCGAATAACATCAAAATGCGCCTCGGGCCAGGCAAACACGGCCGCTGAATTAGCCAGTGACTTTAAGCCGCTATCTGCTTGAATATGCTTTTTAAATAGGGCGAGCTGCTGCGCCGTGGCATGGTTATCAACTTGTTCAGCACAATGGAAATGTGTTATCAGATTAATAGGTTTTTGGACATTGTCAGAGTTATTTAACTGTTTATAAACAGCGTCAAACTGCTCCGGATGAAAACCTAAACGGTGCATACCCGTATCCAGTTTTAACCAAATTTTCAGGGGATGAGGTAATTTTGCCTGAATAATAGCAGCAACTTGCTCCTGCGAGTGCACCACAGACTGTAAATCTGTTGCGGCTAGAGTGGTGAGATCACAATCCTTAAAAAAACCTTCTAATAAAATAATAGGGTTATCAATACCTGCAGCGCGGAGCTTTAATGCTTCACTTAACCGGGCCACGCCAAAAGCATGCACATGTTTTAATGTCTGGGCAACCTTTACCATGCCGTGACCGTAGGCATCCGCCTTAATCACTGCAATTATTTTGCTCATTGGTGCAGTTTTCTGTAATACCTGCAGGTTGTGCTGTAAGGCCTTTAAGTTGATAACTGCGTGTGTGGTATCCATGATTAAACTCTATTTATTATGTATAATTTGGTTTAAGTGATTGCTTAAGAATCATGGTGGCGACTATTTAGTCGTCTCCATGGTAAGCGGCACCTGTATATTCATCAAATCGTGAGTAGCGGCCTTGGAAGGTCAAGCGTACCTTGCCGATAGGGCCATTACGTTGTTTACCGATAATAATCTCTGCAATCCCTTTATGCTCACTTTCCTCGTTATAAACTTCATCCCGATAGATAAACATAATTAAATCGGCATCTTGCTCAATCGCCCCGGACTCACGCAGGTCGGAGTTAATGGGGCGTTTGTCTGCACGTTGTTCAAGCCCTCGGTTGAGCTGTGAAAGGGCAATAACCGGGCAGCGCAGCTCTTTGGCTAAGGCTTTTAATGAACGTGAAATTTCAGATATTTCCAAGGTCCGGTTTTCACTTAATGAAGGTACGCGCATCAGCTGGAGGTAATCGACCATGATCAAACTGACCCCGCCATGATCCCGGGCAATACGGCGCGCTCGTGAGCGTAATTCCGTCGGTGTCAGGCCGGAACTGTCATCAATAAACATATTACCTTTTTGCAGCAGGATAGACATGGTAGATGACAGTGATGCCCAATCATTTTCATCCAGCTGACCGGTGCGTATTTTGCCCTGATCAATGCGTCCGAGGGAGGCGAGGATACGGTTCATTAACTGTTCTGCAGGCATCTCCAGTGAAAAAATAACCGTGGGTTTGTCGGCATTTAACGCGGCGTGTTCGGCAAGGTTCATGGCAAAGGTTGTTTTGCCCATGGAAGGACGGGCAGCGACAATAATCAAATCCCCGGGTTGGAAGCCAGTCGTCATCTGATCCAAATCATTATAGCCGGAAGATAAACCGGTTATACCATCGCGCGGGTTTTTGCATAAATCATCAATTTTTGCCACTGTCGCTTTTAAAATATCTTTAATGGCCAGTGGGCCTTCACTTTTATTGCTGCGTGATTCTGCTATTTGGAATACTTTAGTTTCAGCAAAATCAAGTAATTCATTACTGTCCCGACCTTCTGTCTCATAACCCGCTTCGGCGATTTCGTTGGCAACACCAATTAATTCACGGACAATGGCGCGCTCCCGTACAATATCTGAATAGTTGTTAATATTGGCCGCACTGGGGGTGTTTTGCAGCAGCTCTGCAAGATAGGCAATACCGCCTACACCTTCTAATTCTTTTTTATTTTCAAGCTGTTCAGAAAGAGTGACCAGATCAACGGGTATATCTTCACTGCTCAGCAGCTCAATGGTCGCAAAAATTTGACGGTGCGCTCTATGGTAAAAGTCACGCTCAACAACCCGCTCGGCAACATCATTCCAAGCTTCATTATTAAGTAATAAACCCCCAATTATTGCCTGCTCGGCCTCAAAGGAGTGGGGAACGGTTTTAATTGCCGTATTAATTTTCGGTTTCTGCTGCGAAAAGGGAGGTTTACCTGCCATTTTAAATCCTTAACTGAAAAATGATATTTACTACAATATAGGGAACTCATTCCCGTTAATAAATATAACATAGGGAGGCTTTTGAGCTTTTTTTACGATCAAAAGCCTACCTCTTTATAAAAAGAGAATTTCAATCCAAATATAAGCCGTCAAACCTAAGGCGACAAACACTGCTGCAGAGCCCATATCTTTTGCCCTGCCGGCAAGTTTATGATGTTCACTGCCTACCCTGTCGACCACAGCTTCAATGGCAGAATTAATTATCTCCAGAATCATCACCAATACAATAGGCGTAATTAATAAAATCCGTTCTATTTGGGACTCCGCTAAAAAGCAGGCGACGGGAATTAAAATAATGGCTAATAAAAGTTCCTGGCGAAACGCGGCTTCGTATTTAAAAGTACTTTTTAAGCCCTGTAGCGAATAGCCCGTGGCTAAAATAATGCGTTTTAATCCGGTATTTTTTTGCATCAAAGGAGAAACCTGTAAGCTGTTTTATTGGGGCCTTACTTTAACAAAAGGCGAGGATAAGGTCACTTGCTCATTAGCCGCCGGGAGAATGAATTTTGTGTCGCTTGCGCTTTTATAGGCAAGCCGGGGTTCTGTTGAATTTTGTGGGGCAGTTGTCCTTTTTTGTAGTTTTTGGTAGTTATTTGAGATGTTTTTTGATGTTAGTATCTGAGTACTACAATAATAGGAACTCCCTGTGCTGCTAAAAGGTTCCATTTTTCATCAATTTATCAATAAGTATTGGGTCACCAGTCATTATATGCCTGTGGATCCTATTGCAGAATTACAGCTTGATTTAAGTCGCCCTGTTATTTATCTGATCGCGCAGAATTGTGCAAGTGATTTACTCGAATTACAATCCTGCTGTTTGCAGGCGGGTTTACCTGATCCTTATTGTCCTATAAGGGTAGCCGGACAAAATTTAAGTGCCACCATTTTTATTGAAGACGGCCCTTTATCTTCGCCTGAAGCCCAGTTACAAGATGCTGCCTATTTAGCAAAATATCAGCAGTTATTAGCCCTGCATCGCAGGCAGCCAAATTTAGATATTCAGCTATTACCCGTGACCTTTTATTGGGGAAGAAATCCTGGAAGACAAGGTAAAAGATCCGACCTGGATAAGGTTGAACAAGACCCGATAGGTTCGCTGCATAAAATTTTTATTGTACTTAAGAAGGGCAAAGATCATCTTATCCGCTTTAACAAACCGATCTCAATGGCGGCCCTCAGGCATCGGCAGGATCAGCAAAAAAACAGTGATGCTCAGCAACTGGCACAAAAACTGGCAAAAATTGCGCTGACCTATTTTGCCAATCAAAAACGTTATAGTATCGGTCCTAAACTGCCAAATCGTAATGCTATGATAGCGGCTGTTTTGCAGCAACCCCTGTTAGGTCAAACCATTCGCACTGCAGCGGCAAGAGAGCAACGCACTGAACGGGAAGTAGAGCAGCAATGCCGGAAATATTTAGTTGAGATCAGTGCCAATTTTTCCTACCCGCTGTTACGTGTTTTTCGGCTTGTCTTAAAATGGCTCTGGAGTCACCTTTACAAAGGTATTGAAGTTCACCACGCACAGGCCGTCAGGGAGGCGAATCAAAGTGGTGCAGAAATTATCTATATGCCATGCCACCGCAGTCATATGGATTATTTATTACTTTCCTATCTGTTAGTTGAGCAGGGGTTGGCGCCGCCGCACGTTGCTGCAGGCCTTAACCTGAGTTTTTTCCCCTTAGGTCCGATTTTTAGACGTTGCGGCGCTTTCTTTTTACGCCGTACCTTTAAAGACACTCCTCTTTATTCTGCCGTTTTTAATGCCTATTTTTCGATGTTATTTAAACAGGGTTACCCCATTGAATTTTTTAGTGAAGGGGGGCGCAGCCGTACCGGGCGTTTATTACCTCCCAAAACAGGACTCCTGGCGAGCACATTACAAACCTATTTAAATCAACCTGAACGTAACGTCATGCTGGTGCCTATTTACATTGGTTATGACCATATAATGGAAGTGAGTACCTATATTAAAGAGTTGTCCGGGCAGAAAAAAGACCAGGAAAGTGTCTGGCAACTCTTCACTGCCGTTAAAAATTTGGGTAATTTTGGCCGGGTTTTTGTCAATTTCGGGGAGCCGATTAATGTTAAAAAACACTTCGATCAACAGCTACCAAATTGGCAAAGATCAGGAATAGATGAAAGACAGTTCAAAATGCAGGTCAAACAAGTTGCGCAGCAAGTGATGGTTGCCATTAATCAGGCAACGGCGGTGAGTGCATTACCCTTATGCGCCGCCATTTTATTGGCCAGTGAAAACGCTCAATCTAAAAAAGCGGTTTTTTTAGCCTTACTCGGCAAGCACCAGCAGTTGCTGGGGTTAAAGAGTGAAAGATGTTCTCTTACCTTTGCTCAAGAAAAAAATAGCTTAGTCTACCAACAAGCGTTAGAGATGAATAAGTTTGAAGAGGACGGTGAACGGATATTTTGTTCAAGAAATCAAGCGCAGCAATTAAATTATTATCGTAATAATATTGTCCATGTCTTTGCTTTGCCAAGTCTGGTTTGCCAGACCATAGGCTATTTAATGAGGGCGAAAAAAGCCATAAGCCGTGACAATATCATTGCTTATGCCGCAAAAGTTTACCCCTTCCTAGCGGCAGAATATTTTTTAAAAAAACCTGTGAATATTGCACTGCTATTAGATAACGAGTTATCACAGTTATGCGTTATTGGTGTGTTTAAGTTCGACAAGGGCAGGTATAATGTCGAAAATAAACTTTTATTCGATCTATTAGCGCGCCATTTACAGGAGACATTTTTGCGTTATCAGCAGTTATTAAGATTGCTGCTGAGCAAAAAATATTGGTCAGATGTTGATTATAAGACGCTCTGTATGCAGGCTAAAGACAATTATCCGCCCCTGAGCATAGATCCTTTTGATGAAAAAGTGACGCACGTATTTTTACAAACAATGCAAAGCGTGTATCCTGATTTTTTATCGGAGCAGCAGGGTAAAATATTAGGGGGTCTGTTTGCCCCATTCTGCTCAATCGATTTGCACGGAAAGCCGCACACAAAAAAGGGAAAAAAATGCCAATAGATGGAAGGGAATTGGTTGAGTCATTGCGCCCTCAAGTGCAGGAAATCAGCGTTGCACAGCTGCATGACATACTGCATGAAAAAAGCCGGCAGAGTTCACCGGCAGTGCTGATTGATATTCGCGAAATGGCAGAAACCGAGGCAGGCAGCATTGCGAATGCGGTACTCATTCCCCGTGGCGTATTAGAGATGCAGTTAAGCTCAGAAGAGAGCATTAAGCGCCGTTTTTCTACGCTTGAAATCCTGGCGGAGCAGCCTGTTTATTTACTCTGCCGCTCCGGGGCTCGTTCAGTCTTAGCTGCAGTCTCTCTGCAGCAGATGGGATTTAAACACGTATATTCCGTTGCTGGTGGATTTTTAGCCTGGCAGGCTGCAGGTTATGGATGCACCAATAAAATATAAAAAACCTCTCTGAGACTTTATAATATTTTATTTACCCATGGAGCATTTGTGATGGAGCCGTATTTTATCCCGATGGAAAATTTATTTTTTCAGGAGGAAATAAAAAAAAGTCGTTTTATGACTTATTTAGCCCATGTCGAAGGTCAAGAGCAGGCGCTAACTTATGTACATGAAATTAAAAAATTACATCAGGCAGCGTCTCACCATTGCTGGGCTTATATCGGTGCTGCTCCCAGTAACAGTATGTGCATGGGCCGCAGTGATGACGGTGAGCCTAAAGGCACTGCAGGAAATCCCATCTTAAGTGCTTTGCAGGGCAGTCATATAGGCGAAATTATTGCCGTTGTGGTGCGTTATTCGGGCGGCATAAAATTAGGCACAGGTGGTCTGGTACGCGCCTATTCGAACGGGGTACAGCAATTAATAAATCAGATCTCAAGGATCGAAAAACGTTTTTATCAGCACTATCAATTAGACTGTGATTATGCGCAAATGGCACTGATAGAGAGTTTATTAGCGGCGCTACAGGGCCGTATTGTAGAAGTTGATTATTTGCAGTCTGTCCGGGCTAGGATTGAAATTGATCAACAGTTGTGCAAACAATTTAGTGAAAAACTCGAGTCCCTGACGCAGGGAAAAGTCATTGCCAAAAAAATCCCCATTACAGAGAGATAACTCAGTGGCCTTTCGTTCGATAATCAGAATAGTTGGCATGTTAGTCGGCTTGTTTAGCCTGACCATGTTACCGCCAGCATTGATCTCCACCTTCTATGAAGGCACTGCGGGTGAAGATGGCGGCAATTTTTTGGCTGCATTTGTGGTGACTTTATTTATTGCTCTGTTGTTATGGACACCTAACAGGCGTGTTAAGAAAGATTTGAAAGTGCGCGAAGGTTTTTTAATTGTTGTCCTCTTTTGGGTAACCCTGGGCAGCGTAGGAGCCATTCCCTTTATGATGAGTTCGAGCATCGAAATGGATGCCGCTTCCGCTTTTTTTGAATCTTTCTCTGGCTTAACCACGACCGGGGCAACGGTTATCGAAAAGCTTGATACACTTCCAAAATCAATCCTTTTTTATCGGCAAATGCTGCAATGGTTTGGTGGCATGGGGATTATTGTTTTGGCTGTTGCCGTTTTACCCATGCTGGGTATAGGCGGGATGCAGCTCTACCGTGCGGAGGCTCCCGGGCCGATAAAAGACTCCAAAATGACACCGCGCATTGCGGAAACAGCAAAAGCATTGTGGAATGTTTATCTGTTCGTGACCGTTGCTTGTATGCTGGCATTTTGGCTTGCCGGCATGAGCTTGTTTGATGCCATAGGGCATAGTTTTTCAACCGTCTCTATTGGTGGATTTTCCACTTACAATGACAGCATAGGCCATTTTGACAGCAATATTATCAACCTGATCACAGTGGTGTTTTTACTTATTTCCGGGGTCAATTATGCGCTCCATTTCAGCGCCTTTTCCAGCAGAAAATTCTCTTTTAATATTTATCAGCAAGATCCGGAAGTCCGTGCTTTTATTTTTATTCAGATCCTCTTAACCACTATCATTTTTGTCGGATTGATGGGGCATGAGGTTTATGATTCAATTGAAAACTCTTTTTCCCAGGCTCTGTTTCAGGCTGTTTCTATTTCGACCACTGCGGGTTTTACCACCACCTCATTTCATGACTGGCCGGCGTTTTTCCCGGTTTTATTGGTTATGTCGAGTTTTATTGGTGGTTGTGCCGGGTCAACGGGCGGAGGAATGAAAGTTATTCGTATTTTACTGCTCAATTTACAGGGGATACGTGAGCTTAAGCGTCTGGTTCATCCGAAAGCGGTTTTTAAAATTAAATTAGCCAATAAGGCCCTGCCGGATCGTGTTGTTGAAGCTATTTGGGGATTCTTTTCAACTTATGCCTTGGTATTTGTGCTTTGTATGCTAGCGTTATTATTGACCGGTATGGATGAGTTGAGTTCCTTTTCTGCGACTGCCGCAATGCTCAATAACTTAGGCCCCGGGCTTGGTGAGGTTGCGCTTCATTTTAATGAAGTGAATGCCGCTTCTAAATGGATAATGATCCTTGCCATGTTATTTGGCCGGTTAGAAATTTTCACATTATTAGTTTTATTCACCCCTATTTTTTGGAAAAATTAAAAGATGGCAATTAATACCCTCATATTATATTCATCCGTTGACGGACAAACCCTAAAAATTATAAACCGGATCATTGAGTTAATTGAAGATGAAGTGACCTTGATGGACATCGATGACAACCCGGAAGTTGACTTCAGCCTTTACCACAAAGA
>DATBNI010000166.1:0-3520 GCA_036554425.1 Psychromonas sp. | reverse complement strand
ATAGGTATCCATGATGATTAATAGGTTGCTAACGCTTCGCATCAGCTGCGCTGAGTCCGACTGCATGCACTTAAAGGCCCCCTGTTCAAATATATTCAGAAACAACTGACATGCAATGATTTACTGTTACTTCTTTTTCGCCAACTGGGGCAACATAGTAGATAGCGGCTTCTGCTGAAGCTTTGTCGGCTAGCTTGCTAATGATCCATGCAGCCAAATACTTTGACGCTAAACAACCGCCTGCAGTTGCTATATTTCCTTTAGCAAAAAAAGATTTGTTTAAGACATCAACTCCAGATTCAATAACCCATGGTTTTGTCGTTAAATCAGTACATGCGGGAAGATTATTTAATAACCCTAATACTGATAACAGTAACGTCCCGGAACACTGTCCACAGATTAGCTGTTTATTAGGGTTTAAGGATAGACGAGAAAGAATGCTGGAATCTTGCGCTATATTACGTGTCAGCGAACCACTTCCGAATAGAACAGCATCCGCACTATTCGCAAATTCGAGCGGTTGCTGCGCAAGAACGGTAACGCCATTCATTGATGTGACGGACTCAGACGGACAAGTGATTTGCACATTCCATCCATAATCTTTCATACGATTCATTATGCCTGCAGCAATAAATGAATCCAACTCATTGAAGCCTTCAAAAGTCAGTATTGCAATATTCATTGTAAACTCCGTTTGCCTAATACCTTGTTGAACTAAGCCGCTGTGCGGCAGAAAAAACAAACCAACCTTTCAACCAATCTCTAAGTATGCTCAATATTGAGCGATTGAACTTGAAGTCTACTATGAAAACAAACGAACAGTGCCATTTTAATACACTCTATGTGCATCACCTCAAACTATTGAAATCACTAGGATTAAGTGACAGTAGCATCAACGCTTATGCGCGGGCAATACGCGAATTTCAACGCACTATGACTGTTCAACTGACCAATTAGAAGACTATTTTGTTCAGCTCATTGATTCCCATTCCTGAAGTACCGTTAAACGTCATATAAACGGATGACAGTTCTGCTGGCGATACGTTCGGTGATTAGACATAATGGCATAAGCGAAGGTATCGATATTAAAGATGGAGGTTAAAAACAGGAGGCTTTTGACCATCAATTGTCTGCGCTGATCAAAGCTCTGCCCGCTGAACTTATCCTTGCCGCATAAAAAAGCACGAGGTACACAACGGGAAATACAATGAAAAATTTTTAGGGAATAAATTTGAACAACTTCAGCTGGCTTCGAAGAAGTTAATAACAGGGATGTTATTCATAAAGTAAGGCGTATCAACCAGGGAAATCTGTATTGCACTGGATTGCGTCATAATGAGCTCCTAGTCATTCAAAACAGTGCCTGAATAAAACATAGAAGCCGATTAGCAAACTAAATGAAAAGAGGATCGAATTAAACACCAAACCTAGCAATTTATAATCTATACATTTCACAATATGGAGTGAAATATAACGTCAAATTGAGGGGCGGCCGCTTCTGGCGCCTCCCTCTCAAACGCCATGTTAGGCGAATTTCACCCCCATTTCTTGCCGATCTCATCCAAGCCAGCTTTCTGCAAATCCTCCGGGCTCATCAGAACGCGAAATTTGCAACTGGCCTCGAAGTTGAGAAAGAAGGGTTCCGCAAAGAAGGGTATATCCGACGGACTTTGCACGTTAACGATAAATATTCCGCCGCGTTTTCCGTCTTGTTCCCCGAAGTAGGCCGTTTCCGGTTTGATGGTTTCCAGGATACGCCCAATGACATCACCCACCTTGCCGCTTCTGACGAGGGAGTTGAAAGGCTCAAGTGGGAATTCGACTGTAAGTAGCATTTTCATGTGATGATCTCCTTTTATTACGGCATTTGAAGGCGATGCCGCATACGCCTAACACCTGCCCTAAACGGCTAAGTGCATTATGAACTCGTCATAGATGCCATCAGAATCAGGACCAAAATAAATAAATTTTTCAGATACTTTAAGGAAGCCTTCAATCTTATGATCAAGACCAATATGGCCGATGTTGTGAGCCATATGATTACGGATGTTATTCAAATCCCATAATGCATTGTTTCACTGCATTCAGTGATCATAATGAGCTCTGCCCATACTTATTATAGTCGAAGCTACCTATCTCTCACTTTTTAATGCTTTTTGATTCAGGAAATGGCTATAAACAAAAACGCGAACTTGCTGCTCAATAAAAAGGTGTCCTTTGAGAAATAACAACATGAGCTCACTATCATTTGGTCATAACGAACAAAAGCTGTTCAATTGCTCGTAATACGAGTCAGTGTAAGTTGATAATAGGTGTATATAAGTTTCGATTTTAACCATCTCTTGTGATTGAGCTGCCATTTCTTTAAAGACAATTATGGACCAAATCTTTTACCGGAGAACTAAGTGAAGTCACTAAAGATGGAATAGCTAAAGCCCACGCATCGGTAGCATATCAACCCGGCCATAGAAAAAAGATAGGACATATATGGACGCTCCAGATCTGTCCTTATCAATCACGCATCGGCACGCGCCTTATCATCAACGGCAGCACGATATAAAACAAGGAAATGTTCAAGCAAAGGGAGTTGTGGCGAACTGCGAATTAATCAGTAAAGGGGATAGGATGGTGAAATAAATCAGTGTTAATTCAATATCTTGCAGATAGTAACCGCTGTGATTGTGGTGGCACTCGACCAAAAAAACCTTCACCGACAACAAGTTCAGCACCTCGTTCCACCATTTAAATATTTACTATAAATAACAGAGATAAACGCCGGGCTTGTCCAACAATAGGATTAAGTCGTGATTCGCGTTGCTCACACGACCTATCCTTATTAGTTGGACGGCGCATCAACCTCATGCGCGCTGCAGGCGGTACCAGTGCTCATCCGGGCGCAGCGCCCATTCCAATGGTGGTGGAAGTTTGAAGAAGGACGGCTCCACGTCGGTGATCCGCCAACCTGTAAAGGCAGACTCGATTTCTTCGCGGCTTACACCCCGGATCAAGGGGCGAATACGCCTCGGCCAGCACAGCAAAATAATAGTGGCGTCCTTGGCGGCCAGCGCGTCAATGCTGCGGGCCATTCCTTTCTGCTGCTCGGTGTCGAAGTCATGGAAGGTGCCCGTGTCCAGGATAAGCCGGAACCCGGTACCCACTTCAGCTTCTGAAAGGCGGGTAACGTCCCCCTTCACCAGTTTCATTTCCACGCCAGCAGCCTGGACCCGCTCGCGCCCCCGATCCAGGGCCTTGTCCACCAGGTCTACGCCAGTGACATCCCAGCCCCGTTTAGCCAGCTCGATACCCCAGATGGCGCTTCCCGTGCCTACGTCCAAGGCACGTCCGTAGGGTGGCGCACGTCCCTCCTCCTCGCGTTCGAGGAGCGATGCCAAAGATTGGTAAAAATCTGGGTCCGTATCCTCCCAAGGGTGAAAACCAATGGCGTATGAAAATTTCCAGTTCATAGCTTTCTCCTTTGTTATCTAACGAGGCTGTAGAATTTCTCCATTTTCAGAAAAAA
>DATBNI010000480.1:0-4742 GCA_036554425.1 Psychromonas sp. | reverse complement strand
AGGGCAGCTATGATGTATTAGAAAAATACGTTGATACCCCTCCTGCAATCACTCCTGAGCCGGAATTAACCCTGACCGAGCAGATCTGGTTAGAGCATCAGGTTAAAGTCGTGATATTAATCATTTTGATTACTGTCTTATTGCTGATTTTATTCTTCCAGGATGTGCTCGTTCGCCACCCTACCTTTATGCACAATCTGCGCCACGGATTTTTAGCCGTGACCGTTGTCTTTATTGGCTGGTCATGGGGAGGACAGCTGTCGGTGGTTAATGTGTTCACCTTTTTACATGCTTTGATGAAAGATTTTTCCTGGGATCTGTTTTTATTAGATCCGATTATCTTTATTTTGTGGTGCGCCGCAGCGGCAACCATAATATTGTGGGGCCGAGCAGTTTATTGTGGCTGGTTGTGTCCTTTTGGCGCCCTGCAGGAACTGCTTAATGCCTTTGCCCGTTATATAAAAATCCCGCAAATAGAATTGCCCTGGGCCGTCCATGAACGGTTATGGGCCATTAAATATCTTATTCTATTGGCCCTGTTTGGCATCTCATTAGATTCCATTGCGCTGGCCGAGCAGTTTGCTGAAATTGAACCCTTTAAAACGACTTTCTTACTAAAATTTGACCGCGAATGGCCCTTTGTTCTTTGGGCATTATTCTTACTGACTATCAATTTATTTAATCGTAAAACCTTCTGCCGCTACCTTTGCCCCTTAGGTGCTGCGCTGTCTGTTTCTAACAGTGTGCGTTTATTTGATTGGCTAAAGCGCCGCCCGGAATGCGGTTCCCCCTGTAAAACCTGTGCAAAAGAGTGTGAAATACAGGCGATTGCGCCCGATGGGGTGATTAACATGCGCGAATGCCATTACTGCCTGGATTGTCAAATCACCTATTACAACGACGAAAAATGCCCACCGCTGAAAAAATTGGCCTATAAAAAACGTAAAAAAAATGAAATGGAAATTGCAATAACAGAACTTTAAAAATTCAAGGTAAATTCTTAATTTTAATATAAACCAACAGGATGGAGATGTAGCATGAGCGAGTATAAAAGCGACCTACCTAACAATGAAAAGTTAGAAAATTCAGAGCGACGTAAATTTTTTGGTAAAAGTGCGGCCCTTGGCGTAGCGGCTGCTGCTGTGCCGATGACAGCGGCAATGTTTTCCACTATGGCCAAAGCGCAGGCGGCTGAGGCGGGCAACAGCACCGCTGTCCATCCTGGTGATTTAGATGAATATTATGGTTTCTGGAGTGGTGGTCAGTCGGGTGAAGTCCGGATCATGGGTATTCCTTCAATGCGTGAATTAATGCGTATTCCGGTTTTTAATTTGGATGGTGCAACGGGTTGGGGAATAACCAACGAAAGTAAACGTATTAAAGGCGACAGTGCACATTTCATGACCGGTGATGCACATCACCCGCACATGAGTATGACCGACGGTCGTTATAACGGTGAGTTTCTTTTCATTAACGACAAAGCTAACTCTCGTGTTGCGCGTATTCGTTGCGACGTGATGAAAACAGATAAGATGATCACTATTCCTAACGTGCAAGGGGTTCATGGTTTACGTGTGCAAAAAGTGCCTGAGACTAAATATGTAATTTGTAATGGTGAGTTTGAAATTCCAATGAATAATGACGGTAAAGCGTCATTGGAAGATGTCAGTACTTATCGTTCATTATTTAGCGTAATTAACGCGCAAACAATGGAAATTGCTTTCCAGGTCATGGTCGATGGCAACTTAGATAATACCGATGCCGATTACGACGGTAAATACTTTGCATCCACTTGTTATAACTCAGAAATGGGCATGACCTTGGGTGAAATGATCACATCTGAACGTGACCATGTTGTTATATTTAGTTTGGCGCGTTGTGAAGCTGCCGTTAAAGCGGGTGAATTTAAAACTTACAATGATAATAAGGTCCCTGTATTAGACGGCCGTAAGGGATCGACGCTTACCCGTTATATTCCAGTCCCTAAATCACCCCATGGTGTTAATACCTCTCCCAGTGGCAAATATTTCATTGCTAACGGCAAGTTGTCTCCCACGGTTTCTGTTATTTCAATTGAGAAATTAGATGCGTTGTTTGCTGATAAAATCAAGCCGCGCGATACTATCGTGGCAGAGCCTGAAGTAGGTTTAGGTCCACTGCATACGGCCTTTGATAACAAAGGTAATGCTTACACTACTCTGTTCCTTGACAGCCAGATAGCCAAATGGAATATTAATGATGCAATCAAAGCGCATAACGGTGAAAAAGTGAATTATCTTCGCCAGAAACTCGATGTGCATTATCAACCTGGTCATAACCATACCTCTATGGGTGAAACACGTGATGCAGATGGCAAATGGTTAGTGGTACTGAGTAAGTTCTCTAAAGACAGATTTTTACCTGTTGGTCCGTTACATCCGGAAAACGATCAGTTAATTGATATTTCCGGTGACGAAATGAAACTGGTGCATGACGGTCCTGCTTTTGCTGAACCCCATGATTGTATTTTGGTTCACCGCAGCAAAGTAAAACCCGCAAAATTATGGACGCGTGATGACCCGATGTTTGCTGAAACCGTTGCCATGGGTAAAAAAGATGGCGTCAATGTCATGACAGACAATAAAGTCATTCGTGATGGTAATAAAGTACGTGTATATATGACATCCGTTGCACCTATGTACGGAATGACTGAATTTAAAGTGAAGTTGGGAGATGAAGTTACAGTCGTTGTGACCAACCTGGACATGGTCGAAGATGTTACTCATGGTTTCTGTATGATTAACCATGGCGTGCAGATGGAAATTGGCCCGCAGGCAACCTCATCTGTTACCTTTACCGCTAACCAAGCTGGTGTGCAATGGTATTACTGTAACTGGTTCTGTCATGCATTACATATGGAGATGCGCGGTCGTATGTTGGTCGAAGCGTAATACCATCCCCATTGGGTCCTGGCATCTTCAGGGCCCGATTAATAACCAAAGCAATCCATGAGGGAAACTAATTCCTTGAACATTAATTCGTCGAAAATCATCACAGCTTTATTAATGACCGTATTAAGTCTCTTTCAGACAGGTCTTTGTGCGGCTGTGGTGACAATAAAAAGCAGTGATAATCTGCAACAACAATTAGATTTATCATCAGCCGGCGATACACTGCAGTTAGATGCGGGTGAATACCGTGGTAATTTTGTGATCAGTCAGAGCATTACCCTGACCGGAAAAGAAAATGTCACCATTAATGCCCTGGGAAAGGGTCATGCGCTAAGGTTATTAACCTCTAATATCAGTATAAAAAACCTCAATATCATCAACTGGGGCGATGATTTAACCGCCCAAAACGCCGCTATTTATGTCGGGCAAAAATCTAACCATCTTATTATTAAAAATAATACATTAAAAGGGGATGGCTTTGGGATTTGGGTACAGAACTCAGATCAGATATTAATTGAAAATAACCAGATTCAAGGCAACCCAAAATTACGCTCTGCAGACCGGGGTAATGGTATCCAGCTATCTGTGGTTACTAATGCCGATGTGGTTGGCAATGAAGTCAGCTTCACCCGGGATGGTTTATATATCATCTCCAGTCAGGATAGCGTACTTCGAAACAACAGCCTGCACGATTTACGCTATGGTGTGCATTATATGTATTCCCACCACAATAAAGTGCTTAATAATCAGGCTTACAATACCCGTGCAGGATACGCCTTAATGAGCTCTAAACAATTACAGGTGAGCGGTAATGAAAGCCGTGACAGCGAAGATTACGGCATGTTACTGAACTTTATTACTTCATCAACAATCGACCATAACCGCATAAAAAATGTTTGGACAAAACCGGAGCATAAAGTGCTCGGACGGCAGGGGAAAGGCTTGTTTGTTTACAATTCAGCCTACAATACAATAAGTTACAATACAATCAACACTGCTGAAATTGGCATTCATTTAACCGCGGGTTCGGAAAACAGCAAAGTGTTCGGCAACAGCTTTATCAACAACCCGGTACAGGTTAAATATGTTTCTAATAAAAAACAGGAATGGAGCCAGGATGGCAGGGGTAATTATTGGAGTAACTACTTGGGTTGGGATCTGGATAACAACGGCACGGGAGATACCCCCTTTGAGCCGAACGACGGTATTGATAAACTTATCTGGCAATACCCGGAAGCAAAAGTGTTATTAGACAGTCCGGCGGTTTTATTACTGCGCTGGATTCAAAAACAATTTCCGGTGCTCAAACCCGCCGGGGTTAAAGATAGCTTTCCGCTTATGTCACCTCTCAAGGTCGAAGCGAAAATGGTTAATTCCACACACTAATCTGCTCAAAGGATGAACAAATTTATGAGTGAAAATGTTATATTATTAGAGCAGGTTAATAAAAATTATCAGCAGCTTGCTGCACTGCAAAATATCAATTTAAAGCTCGCGGCCGGTGAAGTATTGGGTCTATTTGGTCATAATGGTGCGGGTAAGACCACTATGATGAAACTGATTTTAGGGATAGTCAAAGCAGGCTCTGGGAAAGTCTCTGTCTTTGGTGTTGACCCGCAAAATAAAAAGGCTTGGAACAGCCGTAAAAAAATTGGTTACCTGCCTGAAAATGTCAGTTTTTATGATCAGCTAAGCGGATTTGAGGTGCTTACTTATTTTGCACGTTTAAAATCAGCAGACAAAAAACAGGTTGCTGAACTGTTAGCAAAAGTCGGATTATCCTTTGCCGAAAATCGTCCGGTTAAAACCTAC
>DATBNI010000478.1:0-2318 GCA_036554425.1 Psychromonas sp. | reverse complement strand
TATTAAACGCAATAGGAACGGCGATTTGACGAGTACCGAATGTTCGTTTAGGTGAATAAATTAAAGCGTTACCTGTTACACACTTGTTCACCTCAACCATTTCAATCATACGCCCCCAAGATAGCATTGGAGTAGGGCGGTCAATAATGTTTACAAGCCATTTCAAATCACTCGGTAAATCTTTAAACATTACTTTATTACCATCTGCATCACAAATGTAAGGATTAGCGCTTGCCACCATCTTTGCACGTCTATTGATCACCGCTTGAAGTTCAGGAATACGACCGTATAAATCCCATTTATTCGTTGTGTTTATCCATGTTGGAGCAACATCTCCGATTGATTGTAATGTATAATAGTTAGTATTTCTAGAGCCGTAAGAGCTGAACCTACCAAAGAAACGAAAAACATCATTAAATAACCCCATTTGTAAAAAATTTAAAATATATTGACAAATTTACAATATTTTACATAACTTTGTTAAAATTATAACTTTTAAATTTGATGAAGTTACCAAAATTTGAAACAAAAAAGGAGCGAATAGACTATTTGATTAATAACAAAAATGACATTATTGAGCTAAAAAAGAGTGCAATAAAGTGTTCTGATGTTGTCGCTATGGACTTCAACAGCAATGCTAATAAAGCGTTATTAACTAATTATAAGGATGACCCAACGACAGGCGTTATTAAGCGTGACATTATCGCTAACACTTACTACTGGCTAGATAGTCATGGGGATGTTCATGTAGGTAATACATTTGCCAAATCTATTAACGAGAGATCAGATAAGATTTTTCATTTACACGACCATAAATATGAGGTTACAGCTAAGGTAGGTAAGACTTTAGAGATTAAAGAAGTAAATGTTTTATGGACTGATTTAGGAGTTAATAAAGCAGGTTACACGACTGTTTTAATGGCTACTTCAGAAATTAAAGAGAAGTTAAATAAAGATGTTTTTCGTCAATATTTAGACAAGGAAATCGACCAGCATTCGGTTGGTATGCGTTATATTAAAGTAGAATTAGCCGTAAACGACGAGGAGTATGAACAGGAATATAAGACTTGGAAAACATACATTGATTCAATAGGTAATAAAGAGAAAGCAGAAGAGCAAGGCTTTTTCTGGGCGGTTAAAGAAGCAGTTTTAATTGAATATTCAGCAGTATTATTTGGGTCCAATGAGTTGACCCCAACAGTAGAAAACAAAATTGAGCCGTCGCAAGACACTCAAAAAAACGAGCCGTCAGAGGACACTCAAATAGATTGGAATAAGGTAATTAATAATTTTTAAAAACAAAACAAATGACAACAGAAGAAGTGGTAAAAGCTTTAGAAGAAAAGCTAGAATCGAAAGGTTTTGCATCTGCAACAGATGTAGAAACAATTAAAGCATCCATTGAGGAGCTTAAAGAAGTAAGTGATCAAACAGAGTTAAAGGCAAAGTTTGACACTTTAGAGGGTGAAATCGAAGCCTTAAAAGCGGGTAAAGAAGAGCCTAAAGAGGAAATCAAGTCTTTCAATGAGTTTATCTCTAAGACTTTTGTGAACTCGAAGGAGGATATCGAGAAGTTCGCTGATGGAAAAGAGAAGAAAATCACTCTTAAAGTACCTGTAACTATTGGGACGAACAACACGTTAGATGCAGTTGGTTCAGCATCTCACTACTTGTTAACAGCGTTCACAGGTATTATTTCACCATTGCGTAAGCGTATCTTGACGTACTTACAGAATGTTTCATTAGGTTCAATCAGCGCGCCACACGCAATGTGGGTTGAGGAGTTAGACGAGCAGGGAAACCCTATTTTCTTAGCTGAGGGAGCCTCAAAGCCTGATGTATCTGTACGCTATGAAGAGCGCGAAATGAAGGTGCGTAAAATCGCAGCTTTTGTGAAGGTAACAAAAGAAATGTTGCGTGACTTGCCACAGCTTATTTCTTACGTTCAATCAAACTTAACAAAACGTATTGATTTAGCGACTGAAAACGGTTTATTTACTGGTGATGGTACTGGACAAAACTTGAATGGTTTAAATGCGTATGCAACAGCGTTTACCGGAGGTGGTTTAACTACTACTAACCCATCATTTGCTGATGTGTTTAGAGCTGTTGCTTTACAAGTTGAGAAAGCAAATGGAGTAGCTTCAGCGGTGTTTGTTAAACCTGATGTGTTAGCAGAAATGGACGTTGAGAAAGACAGTCAAGGGCGTTACATTATCCCTCCTTTCCGTTCACCATTAACAGGGACCGAAGTAGCGGGTATTCGTTTGATTTCTACAAATGCGCTTGGAGTGTCAGACCCTGACTTTATTGGAGGT
>DATBNI010000422.1:0-1969 GCA_036554425.1 Psychromonas sp. | reverse complement strand
GACTGGATCCTTATTAATACATTATATATACAATAAATTTAGTCCAAAATGGAAAAAATGAAATTCAGCCGCTAAAAGATCAAAAAAAGACAAGGCGTAATGTGACCCTTCCCACTTTAAAAAATTTAATTCTTAAAAACTTTTAAAGTCCTGAATAACGATAGCCCAAGCAGGAAGACGGTTGCTGTTGTACTGCATAGTTATGTAATGCAATATGCCTTGTTGTGCTTGATTGCTGAACGAATTAACAATGTCCCATATTTTACAATTTGGAATTTAGAACATCAGCCTTCTGTCTGGAAAATTATCATTTATCGTCTTGCCGATTCCTGCATCTTAAGGTAATTTAGGTATATAGAAAAACTCCTCCGGGCAAGGTGAGAGGCAACCCTGTTCGATGTTGAACGACGAAACCTTCAACTGCACAGCTTCGATTTATAAGAAAGGGTATCACCTCTGAAGCTGCTGATTCCTCATATTCAAGCAGCTTGAGGTGATACCTCTTATGTATTAATGCATTATTTGCCTAAATAAAAATAAAATAAGAAGAGATATGATGGACTTATCAATTATTAAAGCTGAACTGTTAGAAGCTGAAAAGGTATTACAGGCATTTTTAGCCGATCAGGAAAATTTAAAAAACATTGAAAAAGCGGCCAGTTTGCTCGCCCATTCTTTCAAAAATGACGGTAAAGTGCTTTCCTGCGGTAATGGCGGTTCACATTGTGATGCGATGCATTTTGCAGAGGAGCTGACCGGCCGATACCGAGACCATAGACCCGCCTATCCCGCTATTGCGATTTCAGATCCAAGTCATATTTCCTGTGTCGGCAATGATTACGGTTATGATGCGATTTTTGCGCGTTACCTGGAAGGGGTGGGGCGCAAAGGTGATGTGTTATTCTGTTTGTCAACCAGTGGTAATTCTAAGAATATATTAAACGCCATCGAAACGGCAAAATCAAAAGGCATTTCTGTTATTGCTTTAACCGGTAAAGATGGCGGCAAGATGGCGGGGCTGGCTGATGTTGAGATCCGTGTACCCCACTTTGGTTATGCAGATCGTATCCAGGAGGTGCATATCAAGATTATCCATATTTTGATTTATTTAATAGAAAAGAAAATGGCTTAAATACAGAGTAGGATTTATAAATGTGTGAATTGTTAGGAATGAGCGCAAATGTGCCCACGGATATTTGTTTCAGTTTTAGCGGATTGATTAAGCGTGGGGGAGAAACCGGCCCGCATAAGGATGGCTGGGGAATTACTTTTTACGAAGGTAAAGGTTGCCGTAGTTTTAAAGATCCCAGTCCCAGTTGTCATTCTCCTGTCGCAAAACTGGTAAAAGAGTATCCGATCAAGAGTAAATCTGTGATCAGTCACATTCGTCAGGCCAACAGAGGCAGCGTGAGTTTAGAGAATACCCATCCCTTTATTCGTGAATTGTGGGGTAAAAACTGGACTTATGCCCATAACGGTCAACTCTCGGGTTATGAAACGCTGCCTATGGGGCATGATATGCCCGTTGGACAAACCGACAGTGAACGTGCTTTTTGCTGGATCTTGGATCAATTACGCCAAAGTTATTCGAGCGAGCCTGCTGATATGCTGGCGATGTTTAAAAAAGTGGCGGGTTATGCTGATACCCTGCGTGAAATGGGCGTCTTTAATATGTTATTAAGTGATGGGGAATATGTGATGTGTTACTGCACCAACAACCTCTCCTGGATAACACGCAGAGCACCCTTTGGCAAAGCGCGGCTGATTGATGAGGATATGGTTATCGATTTCAATGAAGAAACCTCAGCGACCGATGTGGTGACCGTTATTGCGACCCGTCCATTAACTAATAATGAGCAATGGACCAGGATGCAGGAAGGGGAATTCTGCGTGTTCTATTTTGGAGAGCGTGTTCTTTGATTCTGAGTGTTGCTCTTTATTAACCTTCTAAAAAGCCGTTCCCCGGTTT
>DATBNI010000418.1:0-6857 GCA_036554425.1 Psychromonas sp. | reverse complement strand
TCCTTATTTTTTGCTTAATTATTAAACTATATTTATTTTGTTTTACTCGTGGCAATAAGGATTTATCGGTTAAGCCTATCGGATAAAGTAAGAAACAGTGCGCTGCTGGTGATTCTGATGGTTATTTTCCAGGTTTTCTTGGGTGTTGTTTTAGTTTATTGGACTTTTCCGATAAGCATCGCATTGGCGCATAATTTAACCGCGGCAATGTTACTGCTGAGTTTAATAAGATTAACCTACTACGTGAAGTTATTACCCTTGCCAAATAATAGAGCGGTAACCGCTGCCGATTTTAATACTTTTTCAGGAGAGAAATGATGGCGAACAGTATCAGTCAGAATACAGCAACGGGCAGCGCTTCATTAAATCATCCTCCTTTAGTTGAGAGCAGCTCGCCTAAAATAAGTGACTATTTAGAGCTGTGCAAAATCAAGGTGGTGGCATTACTGGTATTAACCGCATTGGTCGGGTTGGCCTTAGCACCTGACATGGGCCGAGGTTATTTCGTTCAGCTGTTAAGTTTGTTAGGAATAGGTTTGTTATCGGGCAGTGCTGCTGTGATTAATCATGTCGTAGACAGCAAAATTGACGCAAAAATGCTGCGCACAAAAAACCGGCCTTTAGTGAGAAGAGCAGTTTCTCGCAGACAAGCCTTGATCTTTTCCGCGCTAATAGGGGCCTTAGGTTTTAGTTTGCTGGTCTTTGCCGCGAATTGGTTAACCGCACAACTGACGCTGCTTGCGCTGGTGGGTTATGCATTTGTCTACACTATGTTTCTAAAACGTGCCACCCCGCAAAATATTGTGATCGGCGGATTAGCCGGCGCCATGCCTCCTCTGTTGGGGTGGATTTCCGAAACCGGACAATTAGCCGCACAGCCGTGGATATTAGTGATGATCATCTTTACCTGGACGCCTCCTCATTTCTGGGCGCTGGCGATTCACCGTAAAGCCGATTATGCAAAAGCTAAAATACCCATGTTGCCGGTCACCCACGGCATTGATTTCACCAAAACCTGTATCTTGTTATATAGCTTATTATTGACAGTCATATGCTTGTTACCTTTCTTAATCCATATGTCGGGTTACCTGTATTTATCTGTCGCAACCTTGATCAATGTAATTTTTATCTATAAGGCGGCTGCCTTAAAATTATCAGAAACATCCTATGCTGCGTTGGATCTTTTTAAATATTCGATTCTTCATTTAACCCTGTTATTTATTGCCCTCTTTTTAGATAAAGCCCTGATCTAATAGCTTATTGCCATAAGCCCTGGCTCGGCCCGTTTTTTGTCCCAATCCCTGCTTGATAATGGTATTCTCAGCCACTTGTCATTATTATTTTTATGCAGCTTGAAGGTCAATATGAACAGAACGGAAATAATCGCCCTTGCCAGGGATATTTTGAAGCAAACTTGGCCAATGGTCTTTGGTATTCTGTCTTTAATGAGCTTTCAACTGGCAGACAGTACTTTTATAAGTCAACTTGGGGTTTTACCATTAGCAGCGCAAGGTTTTACCCTGCCATTACAGATGGTTATTATTGGTCTGCAAGTGGGATTAGGTATTGCGACAACGGCCGTTATTTCAAGAATATTAGGCCAGAAAAATGATAATCGAGCCAGGCAGATGGGTGGCTTAGTCATTATAATGGGGGCCGTTGGTGTCTTTATCATGGCACTGATTATCTGGTTTATACGCGATCAAATATTAACCCTGTTAGGGGCCCCGGCGGAAGTGACATCCTATATTAATCAATACTGGCCAGTCTGGTTATGCAGCGCATGGTTAGGTGCCATGCTCTATTTTGCTTATAGTATTTGCCGTTCCCACGGTAATACTTTTCTACCTGGTATCTTAATGATGGCAACCAGCATTATTAATATTATCCTGGATCCCATTTTTATCTTTTATTTTGATTTAGGTTTGCAGGGGGCGGCAATCGCAACCATCTGCTCATTTAGTATTGGTTTGTTGATCATTGCCCCCAAATTAGTAAACAAAAATTGGCTCTCTTTTGATTGGGAATCTCTGCATATAGGGCAATCAGTCAAAGAACTTAACGCCGTCATGACGCCCGCTATGATGAGTCAATTATTACCTCCGCTTTCATCCATTCTTGCGACTAAAATTGTTGCTGGTTTTGGTGCGGCGGCGGTGGCCGGATGGGCAATGGTATCGCGGATTGAATTTTTTACTATTGTTGTAGTACTTGCATTGACTATGTCGCTACCGCCTATGATCGGGCGATTATTCGGTGCCAAAGATTGTAGGACAATTATCAGTTTAGTTAAAATAGTGGTTATCTTTACTGTCCTTTTGCAGCTTATATTAGCCGCTATTCTGTTTATCTTTGCCGCTCCTTTAGCAGCTTTTTTCAGTGCAGACAGTCAGGTCGAAGCCGTGATTTATCAGTACTTGGTACTGGTCCCCATTAGTTTAAGTTCATTGGGCGTCTGTATGTTAATGGTCTCTATCTGTAACTCACTGGCTATGTCGATGCGCGCATTACTTATTTCAACATTACGTTTGTTCGTTTGTTATCTGCCTTTAGTTTGGCTTGCAAGCCAGTTATGGTTGTTAGAGGGGATTTTCATTGGTGCCATGCTAGGCAATATCCTGGCGGGTCTGATGGCTTGGTCTCTTTATGCAAATGCCATCAAAAAAATGAGAGCCAATGCGGCAGGGATTAATGAAGAGCAAGGAAACTCATTTGAACAGACCTAAGCTCACCTTGATTCGCGGGTTACCCGGCAGTGGTAAGTCGACCCTGGCAAAAACATTAAATGCCGTTCATTTAGAAGCGGATATGTATTTTGTAAACAAACAGGGTGAATACCGGTTTGATCCCAAGCGATTAAAAGAAGCGCATTTATGGTGCCAACAGCAATGTGAATATCATTTAAGCCGTGGTGAAAATGTGGTAGTCGCCAACACCTTTATAGAGCATTGGGAAATGCAGGCTTACCGTCAGCTCGCTAAATTATTTAATGCCAGATTAACCATTAAAATCTGTACAGGTAACTTTGAGAATTGCCATGATGTTGATTTGTTATCCATCGAGAAGATGAAGAAAAACTGGCAGCCCTAATTGATATAATCAAAATTAACTCACTTAATTATCACATTTAAGCTAAACTTTCATTCACACAGAAAACATAATGTTATTGGATGATGGTATGTTAAATTATTTTCAAATAAAGCGGCTGTCCTTCATCGGTGATATTCACGGCCAATATAAAAAACTGCTTAAGCTGCTTGAACACCTGTCCTTTGATCTTGATGATCTTGAAGCGAATGCAGGCAATAGCCAACTGGTCTTCATGGGTAATCTTATTGATAGCGCACCCGGTATTGAGGGGGACCAGTTAAGTTTACTGCAGCTGGTGGAGTCTCTCGTTGCCCAAGATCATGCCTATTGTTTACTGGGTAATCATGAGTTTGATGCGATAGGTTGGGCCACCGAATTAAGGCCGGGGGAGTGGGCAAGGTCGCATTCTGCCCAACATTTCAAGCAGCATCAAAGCTTTTTAGAGGCGCTAGGGGAAGGTTCTGAACAATACTTGTATTGGATAAACTGGTTCAAAAAACGGCCGTTTTTTATCGACTTTGAATCTGTGCGTGCGGTCCATGCCCGTTGGGATGAGCCAGCCCTTAGTGCGATTGAGCCCTACCTGAATGATGATAATAGTTTACAAGAGGAGTATTGGGTAAATGCATTCGATCCAAACCATGAATTATTTGCATTATGCGAAACCTTATTAAAGGGAGCTGAATGCCCATTTTCTAAGGGAGAACCCTTTGCTGAGATCTCGGGCAGTGTACGCCCCCGACAGGGTGCTGAGTGGTGGTGGGCTTATGAACAGCTGGAGAATGTTAAGCCCGTTGTGGTAGGACATTACCGCTTAACAGGACTACCCGAAGCTAAATCAAAAAAGGTTATATGCGTAGATTATAATGCAGCACAAGCTGATAACCCTTTGGTTTGCTACCAAGTATCCCTGCCGACAACTGAACTGAGATACAAATGTGTCAATGAAAATAATTTCAGTTATGTTGGCAAACCCGATTTTGAGGACTTAACTAATCAGGGATTAATGTCTCTATTAGCGCGGCAGAAACAGCAATTTAAAACATTACAGGATGAAAATTACAGTCAAAAAGAGGGCCGTTTCATAGAGCAGTTAAGTCAAATTCTGCGGGAAGACTGGAATCCGCTGGCTTTGACAGATTTGGATGAAGGTAGTGATGTCTATTCTGCCTACGAAGAAGGCGCTTTTCTGTTTGCAAAATACGCTGATCTGGGGCTATTAAGTGCTTATCTGTACTTATGCCAAAGTATCGGATTAGAGATAAAAAATGGCAAACAAAAATGTGCCCGTGTTGCCTGGAAGTTGATCAAAATAGCAAAAGAGTTGGGTATTAAATAGCTATTAAGTATTGATAGTAACAGGCGGACAGCGATAGCTTTTAGTTACCGATTTTTTTTCTATTGAATGTAAATGGATATCAAACCCCCATAAACGATGAATATGCTTTAAAACCTCTGCAGTTGAATCGCCCAATGGTTTACGGTCATACTGTTTGTGGTGCAGGGTTAATGAGCGGTCCCCTTCAAGATCGACACTGTGAACTTGTATATTAGGCTCCTGATTACCTAAATTATAGAGACCCGCAAGTGATTCCCGAATACGCTGGTAGCCATCCTCATCATGAATTGCACTGACTTCAATATAGGGATTTTTGTCATCATCAACAATACAAAAAAGCTTTAAATCACGTATTACTTTGGGTGATAAATACTGCAGAATAAAACTTTCATCCTTAAAATTACGCATGGCCTGATTCAAACTTTCTTTCCAATCACTGCCGGCCAAATCAGGAAACCATTGTTTATCTTCATCAGTGGGGTGCTCACAGATACGGCGGATATCAGTCATCATACTAAAGCCCAGGGTATAAGGATTAATCCCATTATAATATTCACTATCATAAGGAGGTTGATAAATAACGCTGGTATGTGATTGTAAAAATTCCAATATAAAACCTTCAGTGACTAATCCCCGGTTGTACATTTCATTGAGCAGCGTGTAATGCCAAAAACACGCCCAACCTTCATTCATTACTTGAGTTTGACGTTGCGGGTAAAAATATTGAGATATTTTACGCACTATACGCACCACTTCTCTCTGCCATGATTTTAACAAAGGAGCATTTTTTTCGATAAAATAAAGTAAGTTTTCTTCAGGCTCTTCTGGAAAGCGGTTTTTGTTTTTGATATTTTCCGTTTTTCCCTGCGGTATTGTGCGCCATAAATCATTGACCTGCTTTTGCCTGTTTTCTTCCCGTTTATGCTGACGGTTACGCTCCTTTTCCGCTGATATCGGGTGCGGGCGTTTATAACGATCTACACCATAGTTCATGATCGCGTGGCAAGAATCAATAATACTTTCCACTGCACCAATACCGTGCTTTTCTTCACATTTAGCAATGTAATTTTTAGCAAAAAGAAGATAGTCGATAATAGAGTCAGCATCTGTCCAGGTTTTAAATAAATAATTCCCTTTGAAAAAAGAGTTGTGTCCGTAGCAGGCATGGGCGATCACCAAGGCCTGCATGGTCATGGTATTTTCTTCCATCAGGTAGGCGATACAAGGATTCGAATTAATGACTATTTCATAAGCCAGCCCCATATGGCCGCGTTGATATGAACGTTCGGTATTGATGTACTGCTTCCCGTAGGACCAATGGTGGTAACCCAAGGGCATCCCTGTTGAGGCGTAGGCATCCATCATCTGCTCAGAGCTGATCACCTCAATTTGATTAGGATAAGTATCCAGACCAAACTCTGCTGCTATTTTTCCTATTTCACTGTCATAGGCTTCAATCAGCTCGAAGGTCCATTCTGATGAGGACGAAATTGGTTTTTTTTTCATATAACCTGCTTGTGAAATATTTCGCGAAACACAGTATAGATCTCAGAAGCATCAACAACCTGTTCCATGGAAAATGTATGAGGAAAATTTTCTTTTACTTCCTGATAAGCATACCAGAGCGATTGGTGCGCACTGGGGGTGATCTCTACATATGAAAAATATTGTAATTTAGGGAGCAATGACTGGCACAGTATTTTTTTACAAGTCGCAGAGTCATTATTCCAATTATCGCCATCGGATGCCTGTGCACCATAGATATTCCAGTCGCCAAGAGGATAGCGCTTTTCAATAATCTGCTGCATTAATTTTAATGCGCTAGACACAATAGTCCCGCCGGTTTCACGTGAATAAAAGAATTCCTGCTCATCAACCTCCGTGGCGGTGGTATGGTGACGTATAAAAACAATCTCAGTACGTTGATAATTTCGCTGTATAAACAGGTACAGTAAAATGAAGAATCGTTTAGCAATCTCTTTGGTTGCCTGATCCATTGAGCCCGAAACGTCCATAAGACAAAACATTACGGCCTTAGCCTGCGGGGCAGGCTCTTTAGCACGCAGGTGATATTTTAAATCAAAATCATCCAACCAGGGAACGCGCTTAACCAGTGATTTCAGCGTTGATATTTTTTCACGCAATTGTTCAATCTCAAGCGGATTTTGTAAAACGGGATCTTGCGCTTCTAATAAACACAACTGTTGTTCAAGCTCTTTTAATTTTTTACGTTTACCAGAGGTCAGTGCGATGCGCCGTGCATGTGCTGATTTTAGTGATCTTACAACATCAATTTGACCGGGAGAGCCCTGATTACTAAAACCTGCCTGACGGAGTTTAAATTCATCCGTACCTGCCAACTGGCGCTTAATCATATTCGGCAGGGCGAGTTCTTCAAACATAAAATCAAGAAACTCTTCCTGGGTTA
>DATBNI010000354.1:0-6057 GCA_036554425.1 Psychromonas sp. | reverse complement strand
TTCGACTGTAATTTCCCTTGAAAGAGGGTTAAACGTTTTCTAGAACAGAAAAAACCATGACATCAAGGTGCGGATAGCCTCAAGGAAATACTCGATTTTATTTTTAACATGTTAATTCTTATATGCATTTTTATTAAAAATAGCATAATGAAAAATACTTAAGCAAACAGTAAACGAAACTGCTTAGGCGTCATCTGCTTACACTGTTTAAACTGGCGGTTAAAATTCGATAGATTACTAAAACCGACCAGGTCTGCAATAACAGCAATGCTGGTATTGCTGTTAATCAAAAGTTCACAGGCTTTGCCAATCCTAAATTCTTTAACATGATTCGAAAAACCGGATACAAAATGACGCTCAAAAAGTCGATAAACGGTGCTTTCGCTGACATGTACCTCATTACATAAATCCACAACTTGAATATTATTACGAAAATTTAATTCAATATAATCAGAGATTTTACGTACCAGCTTTAACTCTTTGGGATTGTCTTCGATCTTTGGCAGGCTATAGGTATTTAAACGTTTTACCTGCTTCGCTTCGCTTAAAATAACCAGCACTTCGAGTAAGCGGCTAAATCCCATCGCGGGACTGAAAGCTTGATGCGCTTGTAAAAGCTGAAATACCCGTTCAGCAGTCAATTCATCAAACTGCAATCCCGGAATTGAGCGACTTAATAAAGATTTCAAATTATTAAGCTCAGGAAACTGATTAATCAGCTGGTTTATCCATTCCTGGCTGAACCACAAGATATAGGTGCTGTTATTGGGGTTATCGGCATTCGCTTGGTGGATCGCCGTGTGGGGCAGTTTAGGGCCAAAAATAGTCAGGGTATTATGTGTAATTTCACCAATGTAGTCTCCGGCAAACAACTTGCCCTTTATATGACGGTACAGTACAACTTCATATTCAAAATGATAATGCCAGTCAAATTGTCCTTCACAAGAATCATAACGCTGGATTCGCCAGCTAAAATCACGCTGATTGCTTACTTTTTCTATTGTCGGCTTCAATACAAGCACCTTTTTGTCATGAATAACACCACAGATGAAAGAATAGTATCAGAATAAGCCTAAAAAGAATCACATATTGTCTTTTAACTTGCTAAATTACGCCCATAAATAAATACATTATGAAGGCGTCTAACATGCTATTTTGCAAACAATCGATCACCTATTTATTGACCTGTTTTTTTATCGGCTTAAGTACCGCGTTCATTTATCCAATATTAAGTCTTTATCTTATTGAGGAAGTTCACGCCACACCAATAAGCATGGGGATTTTAATTACCTGCATGGTGTTAAGCGGGGTATTGGTCTCGCAATATATAGCAAAAAAATCAGATCAGGGCTTAAGTCGCAAGTACATTATTTTAGCGGGACAAGTCGGGTTTATTATTGCTGCAACATTTATAGCAATGAGTCACCACTATTACACGCTGTTATTTGCGGTTATTTTTTTCATGTCCTTAAGTGCGGTTTGTTTACCGCAAATTTTCAGCATGGGACGTGATTTTGCGGATAAACAGCTTGCAGATAAAGCGGCGGTATTTGTTACTATGATGCGAGCGACAATGGCTATGGCCTGGGTGATTGGACCGCCCGTCGCCTTTTTAATCAATGATGCTTTCGGTTTTAAACAAACCTTCCTGCTTGCCGGTTTTTTTGCGGCCGTGGTATTTGTTATTGTTTGTTTGGGTATGTCTCATCAGCAGGTTGAAAAGGAGCAGTCGGCTCAGCAATATGTCAATTGGTCAAAAATATCCGGCGTTTTATTCTTTTTGATCTGCATCTTTTTTGTCTTTACCGCCAACAATATGTACCTCACATCAATCAGCCTTTATATCACTCAATCGTTGAATTTTGACTCTAAATGGGTGGGTTACCTGATGGGGACTGCGGCCTTTGTGGAAATTCCCATTATGTTAGCTGCAGGTTATCTTGCGCCAAGACTAGGTGCTACGCGGCTCATCTATATTGCCTGTATTAGCGGCCTGCTATTTTTTACCGGTTTACTGGTTGCGCAGCAGCTCTGGCAGTTTATCTTACTGCAGCTGTTTAACGGTGTGTTTATCGGGATCAATGCCAGTTTAGGTATGCTGGTGGTACAGGATATGATGAAAAAACAGATAGGCTTAGCCTCAACCCTGTTTAATAACAGCATCATGCTCAGTATGTTACTGAGCAGTCTGATCGTGGGAGGGATAGCACAATATTTCAGTTATTATGCGGTATTTATCGCCTCAGCCCTGTTTTGTTTAATTGCGCTGTTTTTTATGTGGTTAGCAGAAAGACAGCGCTTGTCGTTCAACACTGAATTTAATCACCCCGTCAGCATTGATTCATTATCCGGTTAACCGGTCTTTTTAAAAAGTACCGGTAACCTTTCCATCTCTTTTATCGCCGGCTCCCGGCCGCCGGAAATTTTTTAGATAAAATAAAAAAAACGCCGATTAATTTCATAATTCATTGATCTTAATCTGATTTTTTATTGTGGCTTTGGCTGTTTTTTAAAATAAAGCTCGCATATAATCCAAAAATTTTATAAAACAGAATAACACCTCAATGCTATACTTGGTTCACAAAATACTGCCGCCCGGCTTCAAATATGCGACTGTCTGGGAGATAGTAGTAAAAACAGTCATCATGAGAAAGGTAATAAAGCATGTTTTTTGACAACAAAGTCGGTACCTGTCTAGTCCCCTCTGTCACAGCTACTGATTCTTTTCTTCAAAATGGAAAAATAATGTGAATAACCAAAACCAAGTCGTTATTATTGTTGATGATCAATCTGCCGGAAGAATGATCCTCGGAAAAATTATCCAACAAATCGCGGAGGACATTAGAGTTATTGATTTTGAAGATCCAAAAGATGCCCTTGAATGGCTGAAAGGCAATCAGGCGGATCTCATTGTGACTGATTATAAGATGCCCGGTTTGAACGGAATAGAGTTTATTAAAGAAATACGCAAGACAGGTGAGCATATCCCAATCATGATGATTACCGTAGTCAGCGACAAGGCGGTGCGTTATGAGGCGCTCGATGCGGGGGCAACCGCTTTTTTAACCAGACCTATAGACCAGATTGAGTGCCGCACCAGTTGCGGGAACTTACTCAAGCTGCATAAACAGCATATGATAATTCAGGATAGAGCCAACTGGCTGGCGCAGCAGGTCAGCAGTGCGACGGAGCAGATTCTTCAGCGCGAGCAGGAAACCGTTTTACGCCTCGCTAAAGCGGGAGAGTATCGTGATGAGGAAACCGGCAATCATGTCATCAGGATGGCTAAATATGCCCGCCAGATTGCAGAAGAACTGGGATTAAGCTCTCTGGAGTGTACTAATATTGAACATGCGGCGCAGATGCACGATATTGGAAAAATCGGCATTCCGGATTGTGTATTATTAAAACCCGGTAAATTGAATGAGAGTGAATGGGAAATAATGCAAACTCATACCACCATAGGTTATAAAATCCTCTCAGACAGCCAGTCAACCTATATACAGATGGGGGCGATAATCGCACTTTATCACCATGAACGCTTTGATGGCCAGGGCTATCCTAACAGGCTGAAGGGTTCCGATATTCCTTTGATAGCCCGTATTGTATCCGTTGCTGATGTATTCGATGCACTCGTCTCTGTGAGACCCTACAAATCTGCCTGGCCATTTGAAACGGCAATGGATTTTTTAAAAAAACAGTCCGGCACACAGTTTGACCCCAAATGTGTTGATGCATTTTGTAAACGCATGACAGAAATAACCAAAATACAGGCTGATTACCCTGATCATGCTGGGCCGGATTGATTGTCTTAATGAAAAAAATGTTACAAAAACTGGCCTCAGTCAAAAAGCAGATGGGGGATCCTGAACCTGAACAGGCACTGATACGGGTGTTTATAAGCTTATTATTGGTTGCCTTTTTTTGCCTTCCCTGGAGTGCAGAAGCGCAATTTAATGATATTCAAAGATCAACAGTCAAGGTCGTAATATTAGGTTATTTGATCCTTGCAGTGGCGATTGTAACAGCAATAATACTGAATCCTAAAGCAAACCCGACAAGAAGAATAGTCGGTATATTGTCAGATCTTGTGCCACTCTCGGTGCTGATGGCGATAGCGGCGGATGAAACTGTTGCCCTATTTGTATTCTACCTCTGGGTTATTTTAGGCAACGGTTTTAGATACGGTGTTAATTATTTATATATTTCTCTGGCAGTGGGCCTGAGCGGTTTTTCAGGCGCGATTCTTTGGGGAGACTATTGGCAAATACACAGGTCTATTTCCATAAGCCTGCTGATATTAATTGCGCTAATCCCGCTCTACTCAATTTTTTTAATTAACAAGCTGCATGCCGCTATCGCGATGGCAGAAAATGCAAATCAGGCTAAAAGCCGCTTTTTGGCTCATATGTCCCATGAACTCAGGACGCCGCTGAACGGGGTGTTAGGCTTGGGTGATTTACTCAGAGAAACGCATCTCAATCATGAGCAGCGTCATCTGGTCGGCACCATGCAAAGCTCTGCCCAAACCTTGCTTGGCCTGATTGAGAAAGTGCTCGATATTTCTAAAATTGAAGCGGGTAAAATAACAGTAACGAAAGATCCCTTCGACTTACACGCGTTAATCCACTCTGTGACTTCAATACAAAAGCTGACCGCTGAGGCAAAAGGCCTGAGCATGGCATCCCGGATAGACGCCGATGTGCCCTTTCTACTGGAGGGCGATCAGAACTGTATTCGTCAGATACTGGTAAATTTAATAGGCAACGCGATAAAGTTTACCGATCGCGGAACAATCAATCTGCATCTTTCCAAAGTTGCTGACCATGAGCGTTCCACCGTTATCCGTTTTGATATTAAGGATACCGGCATAGGCATAGATAAGCGGTCATTGAACATTGTCTTTAATGACTTCACCCAGGTAGGAAGATCACATGCCGGCGGTACCGGTCTGGGGACGACAATTGCCAAAGAACTGGTCGAGTTGATGGGCGGCAAGATAGGCGTTGAAAGCAAATTAAATCGCGGTTCTAATTTCTGGTTTGAAATACCTTTAACGCCCCTGCCTAATGCCCTTTTAGAGAGCGGCGAAAATCATTTACTCGTCATTTCAACGGATCAAAGCAGTACTGTTCTGCAGCCTTATTTGGCGGCATGGAATCTGCCTGCGGATTTTGTAAGCTCCCCTGCGCACGCAGTCAATAAGCTAAAGAAAACGCGTCAACTGAACACGGCTTATAAAATTATCCTTGTCGACAAATTAAGCCTGCCGGATATGACGCCGGTTGAATTCGCAGCCCTCTTGAAGTCAGAACAATTACTGGATGATCTTTCTTTAGTGCTGTTCAATTGTGCAGACAGTTATTTATGCAGTAATGAAATCGACCCATACTATATTTCGGTCATTGAGGATTTAGGCGATAAACGTGCCGTTTTCAATGCTATCCATGCGGCACAAAGTAATTACAATAACAGCGACAATGTGATCTCTATCGCCGAATATTACGCCAGTCAACCCGGCGCCGGCGCCTTAAATATCCTGATTGCGGAAGATAACAAGGTCAACCAGCAGGTTCTTTCCGGTATTTTGAGACGAGCCGGTCACTCGGTTATTATCACTGACAATGGCGAACAGGCCCTGGACGTGCTGGCAAGAGATTTTGATCGGATAGACTTGTTAATTATTGACAAAAACATGCCGGAGCGTTCAGGTGATGAAGTGGTGAAAGCGTTGCGTTTTATGGATACAGGCAATGCCTTGCCCATTATCATGCTGACTGCGGACGCCACGCCCGAAGCCAGAAAATTAGCTATCAGCCTGGGTGTTAATGCGTTTCTAACCAAGCCGGTGGACTCTCATGAGTTATTAAAACAAATTGCGGCTATCTCTAAAAGTGCAAACCCTAAAGCGGCCCGGAGAAAGTCCGCCGCTGCGCTGCCGGCAGCCGTGCAAGAGTTAACCGAAAATGCCTGGTGCAATAAAGCCGTACTTAATGAACTGTTTTTACTGGACAGCGATCTTGGTTTTATGGAACGCTTGGTGGAGGGATTTACCCA
>DATBNI010000335.1:0-7493 GCA_036554425.1 Psychromonas sp. | reverse complement strand
TATCGTGTCAAAAACTGACACTCGAGGCCATATCATTTATGCTAATGATGAGTTTTGTAAAATTTCAGGCTACTCCAGAGAAGAGTTGATTGGAAAGAAACATAGTATAGTGAGGCATCAGGATAGTAGTAGGGCCATATTTAAAAATATGTGGAAGACTATTGCCTCTAAAAAAGTCTGGAAAGGCACGATAAAAAACCGAGCAAAAGATGGCTCCACATACTATGTAAAGACATTGATTATGCCTACTTTAAATGACTCTGGGCAGATTATAAGTTATATAGCTTCAAGAACCGATGTGACAGAACTAATAGAAAAAGACGAAATTATTAAACAACAGAATAAAGATAATCTAACCGGTTTACAAAATAGAAATGCACTTATAGACAAACTAGAAAACGTCAATAATGAAAATGTTACGCTCGTTCTCATAAATATAGACAGATTTTCTGATATTAATGATTACTATGGCTATGAAAAAGGTGATAGAACGTTGGAACAGTTCGCCTCTGTTCTTAAAAGTAAATGTTCTGAGGTCTTTAGAATAAGTGCGGATGAGTTTGCTCTACTTTGCGAAGATTCATTAGATCAAGAGAAAAAAAATACGATAGCAGAGTTGATTATTGAGCTCGAGAATGAAGAGTATAATATATTGGCAGATAAAATTACCTTGCTTTTATCTTGCGGAGTGGCTCATGGCGCAAAAAATGAAATATACAATCTTGCTCATGTTGCTTTAAAAGAAAATAAAAAAGATAATAATATAGTTACTTTTTTCAATGATAATATATATTTATATAATAAAATCTCAGAAAATATAAAAGTGATAGCAAGCATAAAAGAGGGAATACTCAATGATAAATTTGTACCCTTTTATCAAGGCATAGTCGATAATAAAACGCTAAAAATAACTAAATATGAGTGTCTTATACGCTTAAAAGAAGAAAGTGGTAAGGTCTTAGCGCCGTATTTTTTTCTGGAACATGCTAAAAAAGCCAAGCTTTATTATAAGCTCACTATGATTATGATCAGAAAATCATTTGAAAAATTTGCAGACAATAACTATGATTTTTCTGTCAATTTCACACTTCAAGATATTCAGTCAGTGAA
Organism: Psychromonas sp.; assembly: GCA_036554425.1. Taxonomy (GTDB): domain Bacteria; phylum Pseudomonadota; class Gammaproteobacteria; order Enterobacterales; family Psychromonadaceae; genus Psychromonas. Next base: position 6,383 of record DATBNI010000335.1, on the reverse strand, counting down.
AGTTGTAAGCATGTTGATGGATTATCTTGAACTATATAAATGCGGAAATAGATTAATTATAGAAATAGTAGAGTCTGAAGGAATAGAAAATTTTGATGAATTGTCGGTTTTTATAAAACAGATTAAAAAACAGGGTTGTAAAGTGGCAATAGATGATTTCGGTTCAGGCTATTCTAACTTTAATTATTTATCAAAATTAGATGTAGATTATATAAAGATAGACGGCTCTTTAATCAAAAATATAGACAATGACCCCTCTCAACTTGCAACAGTTGAGAGTATCTTACACTTTGCTAACAAGATGAATATAAAAACGATTGCCGAATTTGTTGAGACAAAAAATATTTATGATATTTTAAATGATTTAGGCGTTGACTATTCTCAAGGGTACTATTTTTCTAAACCGCAAGAAGGATTGCTGGAAGAATAAAAGCCTTTTACTCCAAAAATTTGACTTGAACAGGACATCCCTATTGCGACAAAACCTTGTTATTCTGCTTTGTAAATATCCGTGCTTCTACCCGATTCTCAGCGCCTGTCCAGCGTCGCTTCTAACGCTCGTTTCATACTAATGCATTAACTCTAAACACCCTCAAATAAACTGACAACAAAACCCTCAAACAAGCCCAATAGATTATGCTGAGCTTAAAAATAGCCGCGCTGTTACAGTGAGTCTATTTTGATTTCAGAATAGCTATAACGCACATGGCAGGTGCCTTCCGGAGAAACCATGCACGGGCCGAAGGGTTTGCTGGGAGTGCAGACTTTTTTAAATAATTTGCAATCCTGCGGCTCTACCTCACCGAGCATGACTCTATGGCAGAGGCAGCTCGGATGATGGGCTCGCGGCGGATAGGGCGGTTTACAGGCAAGCTGTTTTCTGGCGTCAAGAAAGGCGTATTTATCCTTAAGCACGTAGGCGGAATCTTCCACTCTGTCGATCCCGCGCCACACGCCGGGTTTAAGATCAAACACTTCTTTAAGACATTTTTGCGCGATCAGATTGCCCTCATTTTTAATCACTCTGCTGTAGCAGTTAATCACTTGATGCTGATCGTTTTTGATCAGTGTTAACAGTTCGCGGATAGCCAGCAGGATATCAACGGGTTCAAAACCTGCCGTGGCGCAGGGCAGCTTGAATTCGTCGCGCATAAAATCATAAACCCCCAAACCGGTAATGGCGGTTGCATGGCCTGCCAGCAGAAATCCCTGCAGGCTGTCATCGTGTACCTCCATCAATAATTTCAGGACCGGCGGCATATAACGATTGGCGATCAGGAAGAAGAGGTTTTCCGGGACACCCGAGTGGATCAGTCCGGCAATACCCGCTGCGGTCGTTTCAAAACCGACCGAGAAAAAAACAAAGGTCTGCTGAGGATCATTTTGTGCAAATTTGATCGCATCCAGGGGACTATAGACAATTTTCACACTGCCGCCATTGACTCGGGCTTCCTCTAAGGAGCTGTTGGTTGCGGGCACCCGTAGGATATCGCCGAAAGTAAGCAGGGTAACCTTGGGCAGCAGGGCAAGGGTTATCGCCTCATCAATCGACTCTACCGGGCAGACGCAGACCGGGCAACCAGGACCTGCGATAACCTTAATATGCGCGGGCAAAAATTGGCGTATGGCGTAGCGGACAATGGCATTTTCATGGCCGCCGCAAATATGCATGATTTTTAACGGCGCCATCTGTGCACCTATTGATTTTATCTCCTGCGCGAGCTTATTAACAATTTCCCGGTCTTTGAAGGCATCCGGATTGAATTTTTTATTCATTGTCATCCCGTTGATTTTTCAGCTTTGTGTTGTTTGGATCTGCGCTTAGAAATAATGTCTGCCGGTGACTATTCTTTTCTACAAAACAGGTTCTTGCTGATTCAAATTCCGGATGATTGCAGCAGTCTTTCATCTTTTCTAATTCCAGTTTCACCTGAACTTCCATCTGTTCAAGTAAGCAATGATTGAGCACGCTTTTGGCTGCCAGCCGGGCATTTATATTGGTTGAGGCTAAATATTCCGCTTTGGCTGTTATATTATCTGCAAATGTCTCGGGCTCGCCGGCAATGACCTGATGAATCAATCCCAGGCGCAGGGCCTCGGCAGCTGAGAGCGGGCTGGCCTCATAGAGCAGTTTTTGGGTAAAACCAACGCCTATGATGGCGGGTAAAAGTACCGACCAATACTCTGAGCCGCACAGCCCTAAATTAGCGTAGGAGGGGTTGAGTACGATATTTTGCCGGGCATAGCGCAGGTCTGCTGCAATCGCCAGCATCACGCCGCCGGCAGAGGCTGAGCCCTGCAGGGCGCTAATCACCAATTTAGTGTCGGCGGTTAAAACAGCATGCACTATTTTGTTCAATGCTTTGAGGTTTTTATAAGCAAGAATAGAGGCGTTGTACTGCAGGTGTACGGCATTTAAGTCGATGCCGTTGGAAAAAAAATCAGGCCCGCCCCAGAGGATAATGACTTTGCAGGCATCATCTGCTTTGGCATGCTCAATGGTCTGCAAAAGCTGCCGGCAATGGCTTAAATCCATCGCGCCGTTATGAATGGGGAATTTAATATGTCCGACATTATTGTCTGCCCGATAGCTGATTTCCTGCATATTAATTGACTCTTACCCTAGTGATTGTGCCAGCAGATCCGCCGGCCTGATTTTGATCTTTTCAGCGAGACCTGCCATGCGCGTGATCCACACGCAGCCGTCCGCTGTACTGACACAGATTTGACCATCCTGCTGCTGGATGATTTCCCCGGGTCGATAGCCGCTTAAACGAGGTGCTGACTCGCCGCTGTGCGCGCCGAAAAGCAGGTAGTGATTGCCTTTGATCATTGCCGGAGCGCCAGGCTGGCTGTCTCCGGCATGAATTTTTTTGATGATTTCTGCTGTTGGTCTATCCCAGGTGATGCGCAGCTGCTGCTGCGTTATTCTTCTTCTATAAACGGGCGGGGCGGTTAGCAGTGGTTTCCGGGCTGAATAATAACGGCTTAAAGCCAGAGGAAGCAGTTGCAGCGCAGTATCTGATATTTGCTGGCGATAGATACTGGACAGGGATGCCAGCGGCAGTTTGAATTTGGCCTGCGCCCAAACGGGTCCTGCATCCCAGTGCCCATCGGCCTGAATAATAGTGACTGACCAATGGCTTTTTCCTTCGAAAATGGCCCAGTTTAATACGCTTGGGCCGGCTTCATGAGCAGGGCCGGGATGGACTATAAAACAGGGGATTGCAGACCAAGTCTCCTCGGGAATAAAAGCATCTAAAAAGGGGCAAAGTATCAGGTCCGGCTGAAATGCTTTAATAGCGGCGGGATCAATCCCCAGCATTAAGCGGCTTTCTTTAAATAAGGAGGAGAAATTAACCCAAAATTTCTGACTTAATCCATTAAATGCAGAGCACAGGAAAATACATTTTTTATCGGCAAGTTTAATTAATAACCAGTCCTCCATTAACAGATCCTCGGTAACTGCTCGCCAAGCGGCATATCGACCACCCTTAAGCTGCCGATACTGGTTTCAAGGGTCACCTTGCCGATATGTTGATTCAATACCTGTCCGATAATTGCACTCTCTCTGCCGAGCGGGTGCTGCTGCATTGCCTTTAATACTGCGTCACTGTCAGCTTGCGGCACAATGGCGAGCAGTTTACCTTCATTGGCGACGATCAAAGGGTCCAGTCCTAAAAGATCGCAGGCGGCGCGCACCGAATCACGCATCGGAATAGCATATTCTTTAAGGCGAATTTCCATTTGGCTGGCCCGGGCTATTTCATTCAGGGTGCCGGCAATGCCGCCTCTGGTGGGATCGCGTAGTACATGAATACTGGCAGAAGCCCCTAATATGCTGGCGACCAGAGTATGCAGAGCGGCGGTGTCGGATTGAATAGTGGTTTCAAAAGATAAGCCTTCGCGTTGCGACAGAATGGCAACGCCGTGGTCGCCGATATAACCGTTAGTAATAACCACATCGCCAGCCTGGGCGTTTTGCGGCGCTATCTGCTGCTGGTGCTGAATGATGCCTATCCCCGAGGTATTAATAAAAATGCCGTCAGCTGCGCCGCGCTCGACCACTTTAGTATCACCTGTCACTATCTGCACTTGTGCCGCCTTTGCTGCGGCAGCCATACTGTTAACTATTTTTTTTAGGTGTTTAATGGGCAAGCCTTCTTCGAGAATAAAGGCGGCGGAGAGAAACTGCGGAACCGCACCGCACATGGCAATGTCATTCACAGTGCCATTAACGGCAAGATCGCCAATACTGCCTCCGGGGAAGAAATAGGGGTTAACCACAAAGGAATCCGTGGAAAAAGCCAAGCGCCTGCTGTCCACTGTTATTAATGCACCGTCGTTGGCCTGATTTAAAACAGGATTGTCGAAGGCCGGGAAAAACAGCTCATTGATAAGTTCATTGGAAAGGCGGCCGCCGCTGCCATGCGCCATTTTAATGCTTGCTGATGCCATAGCTGATCCTCATTTTTGTTGTTTATGCGTGCAGGGTTTATTCCTGCTGCTGCTCAAGCTGATCAAAAAGCTGCAGGGTTTCTAAGGCCGCCTGTTGATCCAGCTTGCTGATAGCAAACCCGGCATGAACAATCACGTAGTCATTTACTGCAACGTGATCAATCCATTCAACCACAACCTCTCTGATGATCCCGCTAAAGTTAACTTTTGCCGTGATCGGCGTAGCTGAAAGATTTATTGAAATAACCTGTCCTGGGATTGCTAGGCACATAGTCTGCTCTCTTATTATAATTTTCTTTGGCCGGATTGAAGCTCTGCTTTTCCGGCAATCAACCAATCACTCAACTGCTCCATATTTTCACCAGTAGTGGCGGAAAGCTGGATAATTTCAATCTCTGGATTGATCTGTTTTGCATAAGCACAGCAGTGCTGCAGATCAAAATTAACGTAGGGCAGCAGATCGATTTTGTTAATCACCATCAAATCGGCAGCATGAAAAATTTCCGGATATTTTAAGGGTTTATCCTCGCCTTCTGTGACCGATAGAATAACCACCTTATGCGCTTCTCCCAAATCAAAACCCGCCGGACAAATCAGGTTGCCGACGTTTTCGATAAACAAAAAGGCGTTTTTCCGCATACCCAGATGCACTGCCGCATGGCCGACCATATGCGCATCCAGGTGACAGCCTTTGCCTGTATTGACCTGCAGCGCCTGAACCCCGGTTTCCCTGATCCGCGCGGCGTCGAGCGCAGTTTGCTGATCCCCTTCAATCACGTAAATGCAATGCTGCGCTTTGAACCGTTTGATGATTTCGGTTAATAAAGTGGTTTTACCCGATCCTGGACTGGAGATGAGATTGATTGAAAAAATTTTATCGTCCGACCATTGCTGGCGATTTTGCCCTGCGTAATAATTATTTTTGGATAAAATATTCTGTTCAATTTCAATCAGCCGGGAGGTACTAGCAGCAGAGGTGGAAACCTCAGGCGAAGCTTGTTCAAAATCAAGATGCTGATGATGGTGAGCATGGGTGCTTTCCATGGTCACCTCAGCCTGATTACAACCGCAGACTTTACACATTTAATTCTCCACTTCTAAAGATTTAATATTCATCTGCTCGCCTTCCGTTATGTCAATGGGCAGTTGAGCGCAATAGGGACAGGGTTCATACCAACCTCTGGTTGTTACCTGTTGATGACAATGCCTGCAAATCCCCTTGGCAAGCTTGTCCTCAATCAGAAGCTCTGCGCCTTCTGCTATGCTGTTTTGCGCAGCAGCATCAAAACAAAAAAACAGTGCCGATTTTTCTATGCCGGCTAATACGCCTATCTCTAATGTAATTTTAGTCACCTTTTTAAATTTATGCGTGACTGCATGCTCTTCAAGCAGTTCAATACTGCTTTCGGCAATGGATAATTCATGCATTTTTTTTACTGTGAATGGCTTGCAGCAGCAGCTGCCGAGGATTTTGACTGGACATTAGCCCGGTTAAAAATTGTCTGGCGAGTGTGATGTTTTCTTGCGCCTGTTGGGATAAGGGGGCGCCGAGTTCAAAAGAGTAGCCGCGAACAGAAAGGAGAAAAGCAGGGGGACATGCTTTTTTTTGTGTTTGTGCATAGATTGCCATTAACGCGGCCGGGCTTAATGCATGAGTGGTATAACCCAGCTCACTTTCAGCGCGAACAGCTTCAATCTGAAAGGGACTTTCTCCCTGATAACTGGCATCGATAAAAATAACGCAGGCATTATCGGTAATATCGCAGACATGCTCCGGCTGGAGCTGAAAATCTTCGATCAGTTGAATATGTTCAAGGGCAAAGCGGCTGATAAACTCTTTAACAAATTGATGCAGCACGGCGCCGATGGCATCATCTCCCCTACTCGGATTGCCCCAGGTAAAAAGGTTTAAAGTTTGCTGACCA